>NZ_CAWLTV010000077.1:0-274433 GCF_963864045.1 Picosynechococcus sp. NKBG042902
ATGATTTTTAGAGCCTTTTTAGTTGGGAGTCTAATTGCTTTTGGAGAAATTATTAATGGCAATTTTCGCGTTAGGTATCTCCAGAAAAAGTTTGGCCGCCGCAAAGGAAAAAATATTAGCCTCTGCTCAGGAATCTTTCTTTTTACCTTGATTGCCTACTTTTGCTTGCCTTGGATCAAGCCTCAAAATCTGCTTGAGTGTGCTGGCATTGGCTTGATTTGGGTTATGGTGATGTTGTCTTTGGATGTGTACTTTGGCAGAGTTGTATTTCGATTATCATGGCAAAAAATTGTGGATAATTTCAACCCACTCAAAGGTAATTTTTTAGGCATTGGTATGCTTGTTTTGTTGTTTTGCCCAAGCGTAATATTTTTACTCAAGTGATCTTTTAAAAGCGGCGATCGCCTTTTTCTTTCACTAATGAGGCATTCCCCATTTAAAGATTGCCGATCCCCAAGACAAGCCCGCCCCAAAGCCAGAGGTGGCCACCGTTTGACCCGGTTTGATTTCTCCAGCCCGCACCGCTTCATCGAGGGCAATGGGAATCGAAGCCGCCGAAGTGTTTCCATATTCCTGGAGATTGGCAATTACCTTTTCTGAGGGCAGTTTTAAGCGTTTTGCCACGGCATCAATAATTCGTTGGTTTGCTTGGTGGAGAATGAGCCAATCAATATCTTCTGTGGTGAGACCTGCCCGAAATAGGGTTTTTTCAATCACTTCCGGCACTTTCGCCACCGCAAACCGATAGACCTCGCGCCCATTCATGGTGATTGCTCGATAGCCACCTTTTTGAATTGACACATCATGGATTAAATATTTGGGATGCCCGCCGTAGGCAAGATTCAAGCATTCATTTTGGCTACCGTCGCTGTACATTTCAAAGCCGAGCAACTGATCCTGGGGGCTGCTCTGACAGACCACGGCCCCAGCGCCATCGCCGAATAACACACAGGTGGTGCGATCGCCCCAATCCACCCACCGGGACAACACATCGGCACCAATCACAACAATTTTTTGAAAGGTGCCTGTGCGGAGATATTGGGCTGCGGTGACTAAGCCAAAGACAAAGCCAGAACAGGCCGCCGTCAGATCAAAGGCGGTGGCATTTTTCGCGCCGATCAACTGCTGCACTTTCCCGGCACTGCCAAACAAATCATCCGGTGTGGAGGTCGCCAGGATAATCAAATCAATTTCTTCTGGGTGTAAATGGGCCGCGGCGATCGCCTTTTTTGCCGCCTCTGCCGCCAGTTCACTCAAACTACTATCTTCTGGAAGTAAATGACGATTTGCGATCCCCGTTCTCGTGCGAATCCACTCGTCTGAAGTCTCTACCAACTGACTCAGATCATCATTATGGATGACTGCTTTTGGTGTGGCAGAGCCACTTCCTGTAATGGCAATACCTGCCCCATCAAATTTCAATGCTCGACTCCCTTCCTTCCTCGGAGATGATTCATCTGATAGTAATTCATTCACTCGCTTTTTTCTATCATGGCACTGGATGCCACTTCAGAGAGTGTGGTGGTGGAGTTCGTTTGCTGCTCAAGCAGAGCTTGGTGTTCCTCCGTGTAATTTTGAATCCGTTGGATTACCTGGTTGTCAATTGCTTCTTTGGCTAAACGAATTGCATTAAAAATAGACGGCGCCTTCGAGCTACCATGGCTAATGATACACACCCCAGCCACTCCAAATAGCAGTGCGCCACCGTGTTCTGCATGATCAATGCGTTGCTTAATTCGCTTCAGGTTTGGAGTTAATACCGCCGCCCCAAGTTTGCCCCGCAGACCACGGGGTAATTCTTCTTTTAAGATTTGTAGGAGCACTGCGCCGACTGATTCTGCAAACTTTAGGAGGATATTTCCCGTAAAACCATCGCAGACCACCACATCAAACTCACCGGACAGCACATCCCGTCCTTCAGCGTTCCCCTTGAAAGGAATTGCAGGGTTACTACTCAATAGTTCATGGGTTTTTAGGGCCAGTTCGTTGCCCTTGGAAGGCTCCTCACCAATATTCAATAAGCCCACCTGTGGTTCCCGGTTCCCCAGGACATACTTGCTGTAAATAGTCCCCATCAGGGCAAACTGCTCCAGATATTTCGGACGACTATCGACATTCGCTCCCACGTCGAGCACGATCACCGAGCGTTCGGGATCCAAGGTCGGAAATACAGCCCCGATTGCAGGCCGATCAATGCCCTTAATGCGACCTAATTTCAAAAGAGCCGCAGCCATCGCCGCCCCAGAATGCCCCGCTGAAACGACGGCATCGGCTTGTTTTTTACGGACAAGCTGCATCGATAAATTAATTGACGCTTTGGGCTTGCGCCGAATGGCCACGAGGGGTTCTTCGCACATTTCCACCACTCCTTCGGCTTCTACCACATGGAGAAACTGGTTGGCTGGAGATGAATGTTCGTCTAAATACTTTTGAATGCGGACAGGGTCACCGACTAGAAAAACTTCTACATTGAGTTCTTCTACGGCTCGGATCGCCCCAGCAACGATTTCGTCTGGAGCATAATCTCCCCCCATAGCGTCTACGGCTATTTTTGCGCGTGTCGATGACATTTTTATCAGGAATAGAAGCCTTCAACATATTACCAGAAGCCTGTTGGGTCACTGAAGTCACGGCTGAGAAGATTTTGATGTTGATATCATTGACCCAAATTTTGATTGTGATTTTGCATTGACGGGGATCAATGGGGGTTTACGGTATGTTAAATGGGTTAACTTTGGGGATTTTGGTTTTTTTGGGCTTTTTTCAGCAAGGGGATGGCATGGATTTGGCGATCGCCCCCTATGCAAGCTTGCAATGGCAAGAAGCGGGCCTCTTCGAGATTCGCTACCAACAGGACACCAATACCCAAACCATCGTGGATCGATACTTAACGCAATTGGATTCTGGCGGCAAAGATCCGGCGTTACAGGGCATTTGGCTAGAATCAGCCTGGTCAACCCTGGGGAGCCACCAGGGAAATCAACCGTTGTCGGCGGCCTCGCTAACGAAAATTGCGACGACCCTAGCGGCCTTGGAGCAGTGGCCGTTGACCCATCGTTTTAGCACCCGTGTTTACACAACGGGGACGGTGGCTAATGGTCTAGTTCAGGGAGATTTGGTTATTGAAGCGGGTGGCGATCCTTTATTTGTTTGGGAAGAGGCGATCGCCCTGGGCAACGCCCTAAATCAAGCGGGAATTCGTCAAATTGAAGGAGATTTAATTATTGTCGGTGACTTCATGATGAATTATGTCGCCGAGCCTGCCACCTCTGGAGACAGTTTGCGCCTCGCCCTTGATCAACGCGCCTGGAACGACGCCATCGAAACCCAATATCAACAGATGTCACCGCGTCCGTCTCGTCCCCAGGTGGCGATCGCCGGAAAAATCCTCACTCGCCAAGCCCTACCCGATGGTGCAACCCTCGTCCTTAGCCATCAATCCTTAACCCTGGCCGACATCCTCAAACAAATGAATCTCTACAGCAACAATGCTGTGGCCGAGGCGATCGCCCAAAACCTAAACGGTGGCCCAGCCATGGGAACAGACATTGCCCAAAGCCTAAATATACCAACTTCAGAAATCCAGCTCATTAACGGATCTGGCCTCGGCGTCGAAAACAAAATTTCCCCTCGGGCTGCCGTAGCAATGCTCCAAGCCATCGACAGCAAACTCCAAGGACAACCCTTTACCGTATTCGATCTCCTACCCATTGCAGGCCAAGATCGCGGCGGCACCGTCAATAACCGCACCATTCCCCCAGGCATCGCCTTTAAAACGGGCACCCTCAACCAAGTCAGTGCCCTCGCTGGGGTTATGCCAACCCAAACCCAAGGCAATGTCTGGTTTGCCATTATCAATAACGGCACCTGGGACGTTAGCGGCTATCGACAACAACAGGATCAACTCCTACAAACCCTAAGTGAGCAGTGGCCGGTAATTCCCCCCGTTGACTCAACTCAAAAATCTCCCCCAGACTATTTCGGCAATCCCGAACGCATTCAAGGCAATTAAAAACCAAAGATCCAATCATTACTTCCAAAATTCTAAGCCGAGATAAAAAACTGTCCGAATAATGCCGAAACACTTACCTATCAAGATATTTAGGCGCCTTGCAATGAAACTAATGTCAAGTTAATTTTTCCCGGAGAACTACTCTAGTGGCTTTTCGGGTATGTCAAAATTGTGGAGGACTACCGAACAGAGCCCGATAACGCTTAGGCAGTACAAAATATGATGGAATGGCATCTGACCGACGCCCAAAGTTTAGCCCTCATTGATCGCGAAATTGGCAAACACTCCTTTTCCCCTGCCGAATATGAAATTGTGCGTCAGGTCATTTACTGTACCGCTGACTTTGAGTATGCTCAACTGATTCACTTTTCAGAACATGCCCTCCAGGCTGGTGCAGCGGCCCTGGCCGCTCGCGGTACGATCATCGTCGATGCTCCGATGGTTCGTGTCGGCATCACAGAACAGCTTCAAAATTCCTTCGCCAATCCCGTTTACTGTAGCGCCGATACCCTCACCCGCCCCCAGCGGGAAAAGACAAAAACCGCTTGGGGCATGGAAACCCTGGCGCGCCGTTATCCAGAAGCAATTTTTGTCATTGGCCAATCCCAAACCGCCCTGTCTAGTCTGGTCACTTTAGTCAAAAAAGGCATCATTCGCCCTGCGTTGGTCATTTTTACCCCTGCGAATTTTCTGACAGGCACAGCGCCCCAAAAGTATTTAGAAGAAGCGGCGATTCCACACATTTGCATGCAAAGTCGTAAAGGTGGCGCGACCGTTGCCGTGGCGATTATCAATGGTTTGATTAGTTTGTCATGGAAAGCCTACGGACAAGATGTAGGCGAAAACCCTTGAAGGAGAAGAGTTCCAGCCCTGTTTTCGTGTCAATCTTCAAAGAAATTCCCCTTCAAGCAAGTAACAAAACGTTGCAAGATATCTGCACTTTTGTTAAATTAAGTATCAACTGGTTGACTAGAAAACAACTATATACGTCAAGATTCTTCTGAGGAAATAAATTATGGAAAATCAAGAAAGCAAATTTGGTTTTAGCGCCTTCGCTGAAAACTGGAACGGCCGCCTAGCAATGCTCGGTTTCGTAATCGGTCTTTTGACTGAGCTCCTAACCGGAAAAGGTATTCTGGCACAACTCGGCCTCATGTAATTTCTGAGAACTGACGACATTCCAGGATCAGTTATCACAAATTGATTGTTAAAAAAAGCACTTAAAAGTCTGGGAGAGGATTGAATTCCTCTCTTTTTTTTTGATTATCCACCATGGTTGTTGTCCGCGATTAATAAAAAAAGCCTCCGTCTAATTGGTATCAGGAGGCTTGGTGGACAATTTTTTCAGTTGCAATAATGCCGCAGTAGTTTCGTCCTACACAACCGCAGGGGTTTTCTCGCGTGGTTCTTCGACGGTACGGAGGATTGCTGCTGCTGCTTGGCGACCGGAAATTGTTGCGCCTTCCATGCTGTCGATGTAGTCTTGCTGGGTATAGCTTCCGGCTAAGAATAAATTGTTGATGGGCGTCGCTTGGGCTGGGCGATACACATCCATGCCGGGGGCTTCTCGGTAAAGGGACTGGGCGAGTTTGACGACATTTGACCAAGTCATATTGAGCTCTCGGGAAGAAGGGAAGAGTTTATGTACCTGGGCCAAGACGTGCTGGGCGATTTCTTCATTGCTCTTTTTGATAAATGGATCGCCGGGCGTCAAAACCAATTGCATAAGAGAACCTTCACCTTCTTTGTAGTAATCGGCGGGACTGGCGAGAGCTAAATCGGCAAAACAGGAAAAATCGGCTTGGTGGGTGTAGAGCAGATTATCAATACCGACCGCTTCTTGGAGTTGTTTACGTTTTTCGGGGTCGTTGAGTTCTGTTACCCAACCGTCAAAGCGTAATTGCACAGTGGCGACAGGCACAGCTTCGAGGTTGTAGATGTTGTCAAATTCCGACCATTGACGCCAAGCTTCGGGAATAATGCGCTGGATACCAGGGATATCAAGGGCAAAAACATAGGTATCGGCGGTGATGGTCTCGGTAGTTTCACCGTTGTTAATGACGAGACCATCAATTTTGGGTTGTCCTTCTAGGGTGTAGTGGATATCGGTGAGCCGATGGCGGGTATGAATTTTGGTGCCCCGGGCTTCGAGGTAGTTGACGATGGGTTTGTGGAGATATTCGTGGGGAGAGCCTTCGAGCATCCGCAGCACTGAGGCTTCAGTTTTTGCGGCGAAGAACATGAAGATGGTCAACATGCAGCGAGCGGAGATATTTTCGGTGTCGATAAAACCAAGGGCGTAGGCGATCGGATTCCACATTTTTTTCAGACTGCCGTCATTACCGCCATGGCTCCGGAACCAATCGGCAAAGCTGATTTTATCGAGGTCGCGGATCGTTTTCATGGCTCCGTCAAAATCAACGAGGCCACGCACAATGGGACTCGTCCCTAGGGCTAGGGAATTGGCGGCTTTGTCGATCGCCGAAAGTTGAGAAGAAGTAAAGAATGCTTTGAGACCATGGAAAGGAGCACCGACGGGAAAACGGAAATCGAGTTCGCCAATTTTGCCCCCTTCGTTAATGAATTGGTGGGTGTGTTCCTTGAGGCGGAGGTTATCACCGGCACCGACTTTTTCCATCAGGGCAAATAGGTTGTAGTAGCAACCGAAGAAGACATGGAGGCCCATTTCGATGTGATTGCCGTCTTTGTCAACCCAACTGCCGACTTTTCCACCGACAAAGGGGCGAGCTTCAAAGATTTCGACTTCATGGCCTGCATCGACCAGTTCAATGGCGGTGCTGAGTCCGGCGAGGCCTGCTCCAACGATTGCTACACGCATTACTTTTGTCCTACGGTTTGATTCTCAAAAAAGTATTAATTATTGTAAACGATTGGTGGGGGTCTCTTCGGGGCGATCGCCTTTCTTTCTGGTTGAATCGGTGCAGGTTCAGGAAAAGTTCAAGTCAGAATGTTTAAGATATTCAACAGAAAATTCGGGGTCACAAGACGGGGAGTTTAGGGTAGAGACAATCAAGAAGGTTTTGGCCCATTACTTTCCCCACTGATTCGGGAGGACCCCCCATGCAGACGGCAGATAAAAACAAACAACTTTTTAAAATTCTTTTTAGTGCCGCTTGGATCGACGGCGAAATCCAGGTAGAAGAACGTCAATATCTCCACCAAATTGCGGATCAAAAAAACCTCTCCCAAGATCCGGATATTCGGGCTTTGTTATGTGAGGCGGTTCCCGTCAAACCAGAGGATTGTTACCGTCTCGTTGAAGAATATATTGATGACCATACCAACGAGGCGGAATACCAAGAACTGCTCGATGCGGTTAGTCACATGGTCTATAGCGATAGTCAAATTGAAACGGAAGAGGCAAAATTGCTTAATCGCTTGCAATCTCTAGCGCCGGAGTCCCAGCACGCAAACTCTCCTTTTCAGCGGGTGATCAAGTCCATCCAAAAACTCTACAAAGGGGCGATCGCCGAGATGAACTAACCGAACCCTGCCACGCCGGGGAGTATGTCAAAATAAGGTCTCTCCTTGTGCTGTGAACCTTACCTTCCATGTCTGACTTGTTAGCCCAACTCAACCCCTCCCAACGTCGTGCTGTTGAACATTTTTGTGGGCCACTCCTGGTGGTGGCCGGGGCTGGCTCAGGCAAAACCAGGGCCTTGACGTTTCGCATTGCCCATTTGATTCGCAACCACCGTGTTGATCCAGAGAATATTCTGGCCGTCACCTTTACGAACAAGGCTGCCCGCGAAATGAAAGAACGGGTAGAACTGCTCTATGCCCAACAGCTCGCAGAACTGCAACATGGTAAACCCCTGGGAGGGCTGCCGGAGTTTGAGCAAAAAAAATTGCGATCGCAGGTTTACAAGCAGGTGACAAAACAGCTCTGGATTGGCACGTTTCACAGCCTCTGCGCGCGAATTCTCCGGTACGACATCAACAAATATCAGGACGAACGGGGCCGCACCTGGCAGCGCAATTTCACGATCATGGACGATAGCGACGTCCAAACATTGATCAAACGCATTGTCACCCAGCAACTGAACCTAGACGATAAAAAATTCAATCCCCGCACCATCCGCTATCAGATTAGTAATGCCAAAAACCTCGGCCTTACCCCCAATGACTATGCCCGGCAGCAGGGGGGTTACAAAGGCAAAGTGGTCGCGGAGGTTTATGAAGCCTATCAAACGGCCTTGGCGGCGAATAATTCCCTCGATTTTGATGATTTAATTCTGATTCCGGTGCGGCTGTTCCAGCAAAATGAATCGATCCTCGGTTATTGGCACAGTCAATTTCACCATATCCTGGTGGATGAGTATCAGGATACAAACCGGATTCAGTACGAACTCATTCGTTTGCTGAGTACCAATGGTGAGACAAACCAGGCCGCTTTGGGCTGGAATAATCGCTCTTTGTTTGTGGTGGGGGATGCAGACCAGTCCATTTATTCATTTCGGATGGCGGATTTCACAATCTTGCTGGAATTCCAAGAAAATTTTGGCGATCGCCTCCCCGATGACGAGACCCAGACGATGGTTAAGTTGGAGGAAAATTACCGCTCCCGGGAAAATATTCTGAAAGCCGCCAATGCCTTGATCGAGCAAAATAGCCAGCGCATCGATAAAGTGCTCAAGGCCACCCGGGGCGCCGGAGAAGAAATTTATTGCCACAAGGCGGACAACGAAAATGAAGAAGCGCGGTTTGTTTTAAATCAGATCCTTGGTCTGCGGCGTAAGAATCCAGAACTCGACTGGGGCGACTTTGCGATCCTCTACCGCACCAATGCCCAATCCCGCCCCTTTGAAGAAGCTTTAAACAGATGCAATATCCCTTATCAAGTTGTTGGAGGGTTTAAGTTTTATGACCGTAAAGAAATTAAAGACGCTTTAGCTTATTTGAAGATAATTGAAAATCCATCTGATTCAATTAGCCTCATGAGGGTGATCAATACCCCAAAACGTGGTATCGGCAAAGTAACTATTGATAACCTCAACAATGTTGCACAAGAGTTAGGTTGTCCTTTATGGGAAATCATCAATGATGAAACTTCTGTAGCAACAGTTGCAGGTCGTTCAGCTGGCAGAATCAATCAATTTGTTGGCTTGATTCAAGAAATGCGGAATCTTAAGAATGAATTATCTGCTGCCAAAATTCTAGAAAATGTTATGGAGAATTCAGGATATCTGGATTCTTTAAAACAACTTCCCCAGAGTGAAGCAGAAGAAAGAACAAGAAATATTGACCAGCTGTATGGCAAGGCTGCCAGTATAGCGGAAGAAAATGAAGATAGCTCATTAACTACATTTTTGTCAGATGCCTCTTTGAGCACTGATTCTGAGAGTGATCACGATGAAACTCAAAAAATTTCCTTGATGAGTTTACACGCAGCGAAAGGTTTGGAATTTCCGGTGGTCTTTTTGGTAGGGCTAGAGCAAGGGCTATTTCCCCATACCCGCTCCTTAAATGATCCCGTTGCTTTAGAAGAAGAACGGCGGTTGTGTTACGTGGGTCTGACCCGCGCCCAGGAGCAATTATTCCTCAGCTATACCAGGGAGCGGTATATGTGGGGTTATCGAGAGCCTGCCGTTGCCTCGCAATTTCTCGCGGAACTCCCCCAGGAGTTGGTAACTTCCAATGGGCGATCGCCGGCCCCAATGCCCCCGAAGCAGGAACCCAAAATGATGTCCATTAGCCAGAAGCAACGCTCCCAAAAAAGACGGGAACGACAGGCCGCCCGCACCGAAGTGGCCCAACAAAAATGGGACATTGGCGATCGCGTCCACCACAACGTCTTTGGGGAAGGGGAAGTGATTAAAATTTTTGGGGATGACAAAAAGACCAACCTGGCGATCCAGTTTCCCAATCTCGGTAAAAAAATCATTGATCCCCGGGTGGCCCCGATGAAAAAGCTTTAAGTAGATACCAAATTAAAAAAGATTATGATTGCCCTCAGTGACCATTCATACCTAACTCCAGAAGAATATCTCGCCTTTGAAGCCGCCAGTGATATCCGCCACGAATACGTCGATGGTGAAGTTTACGCCATGGCAGGTACAAGTAAAAACCATAACCTGATCAGTGGGAATCTTTACATCCTCCTGCGTCGCCATCTGCGAAACTCCGGCTGTACGACCTTTATGGCTGATATTAAAGTCAAATTACAAACAGGTCGGCGGTTTTTCTACCCCGATCTCGTGGTAACGTGCGATCCAGAAGATGGCACAAGCGAACTGTTTGTGGAGAAACCGAAACTGATCATCGAAGTGCTTTCCCCCTCGACGAAAAGTTTTGATCAAACTGCTAAATTTTTGTACTATCGCACCCTGCCCAGCCTAGAAGAATATTTACTGGTTGGCACAGAAAGCCCCTTTGTGCAATGTTTTCGCCGACAGACCCAAGACATCTGGACAGTACAAATTTACGAAGGGCTTGGGGCGATCGCCCATTTAGAATCCTTTGATCTTGATGCCCCCCTCACGGACATTTACGAAGGAGTAACCTTCACTGCGCCAACTCCGTAGCGATGGTCACACAGTCCCTTGAGAACCGTTCCCCAAGGGGGCAGGCCTATCGATTATCATGAATGTCGAGCGGCAAACGCAATTATCCCCAGCCCCCGAACCGCACTTTTTGGAAGAGGAGAATCTCCGCATGGCAAATCAACCCTGGCAAACCGATGACAATCACGATCCCCTTGGGGCTTTTTTAGATGAACTGACTGATCCAGAGGTAGCCGAAGCGGAATTTCGGAGTGATTTTTTCCAGGGATTAGGGGGGCGTCGCAAAAAGTCAGCCTTGATGCTCAGTTTCATCTGGGCGATCGCCTTTGTCCTGCACAGTGTGAGCTGGGGGTCAACGGCGGTTTTGGGGGCTACGGGTCTGCTTTTGATTCAGGCGATCCGTTTGGTTAGCGCCCAGCCTGATCCTCAACCCCAACCCCTAGCTGACGAGGATTTAACCACTGCACCCATCGTTTCCCTCATTGTCTCGGCGAAGAACGAAGAGGCAGTGATTGGGCGTTTAGTAAAAAATCTCTGCCAATTGGATTACCCGACGGCGAAATGTGAGGTCTGGTTAATTGATGATGCCAGCACCGACAAAACGCCCCAGATCCTCGATCAATTGGCCCTGGAATACCCCCAGTTAAAGGTGGTGCATCGCCCTCCCAATGCCGGTGGTGGGAAGTCAGGTGCCCTCAACCAAGTTCTAGCCCAAACCCAGGGCGAAATTATTGCCGTCTTTGATGCCGATGCCACGGTACCGCCGGAATTTTTGCGCCATGTGGTGCCCCTCTTCGCCGATGAAAATGTGGGAGCGATCCAAGTCCGGAAGGCGATCGCCAATGAACCGCTAAATTTCTGGACGAAGGGTCAAGCTACAGAAATGATCCTCGACAGTTATTTTCAACAACAACGGATTGCCCTGGGGGGCATCGGTGAACTGCGGGGCAATGGTCAGTTTGTGCGCCGTTCTGCATTGGATCAATGTGGTGGTTGGAACGAAGAAACGATCACCGATGATTTGGATCTCACCATCCGCCTTCACCTGGACAATTGGAAAATTGGCTTTTTGCTTAATCCCGCTGTTAACGAAGAAGGAGTTACCAAGGCGATCGCCCTCTGGCACCAGCGCAGCCGTTGGGCCGAAGGGGGTTACCAGCGCTACCTCGACTATTGGCGATATTTCTCGAATAAGCGCCTCGGCTTTGGTAAAAAAGTCGATCTCTTTTCCTTTATTTTGATGCAATATTTGCTCCCCACTGCGGCTATCCCTGACTTTATTTTTGCGGTACTGAAGGGCCATTTACCCGTCCTGATGCCAATGACGACCCTCGCCCTTGGCCTATCCCTCTGGGCAATGGTGCAGGGAAATATGCGTGTCTATCACGAGTTGCCCTGGACTTGGGCGAAGGTCACGAAAATTTTTACGGCCTGTGGTCTGACGATGGTTTATATGCTCCACTGGATGGTCGTGATGCCCCTGACTACGGCCCGGATGTCGGTGCGCCCCAAACGGCTCAAGTGGGTTAAAACCACCCACCAGGGAGAAGAAGAAAGTTTTGTTTCTCAGACTTAGTGAATTTACAGGAAATAATTAACCATTGAACGGAGTTAACCCTCCGTTTTTTTGTGGGTGATGAGGGTTTCGAGGTACCGCAAGGTCAACAGACAAGGGACAATACTCACTGCCCCCGCCAGCCAAAATCCATGGGCGATCGCCGGCACCTGATCCAAGGCCCAACCGCCGATCGGTGGCCCAATTAAATAACCAATGGCCCAACATTGGGAATTCAGTGCGAGGTAAACACCCCGTTGGGAGGCTGGGGCGAGATCAACCACTAAAGCAGAAGCGGCTGGGGTATAGGCATCGGTGGCTAGGGCTAAAATCCCCAAACTGGCGATCGCTCCCACCAATGCCGGAATTGCACCAATACCCGCTCCCCACATCACCGTAAAGCCTATTCCCCACAACAGGAGAGAAACCATCAGGGCATGGGGTCGGCTCAAGCCATTTAAACGCCGGGCAATGGGCAACTGACAGACGGAAGCAAACACGATATGCCAGGCAAACAGGCCACTAATAACCTGGGGAGAAAATTCAATGAAGTTCGTGAGGTATAGGGGCGCGGTGCTTTGGATCTGGGCGATATACAGCGTAAACATCACATTGACCGCCATATAAATTACCAGCCGTTGATCCTGGAGGGCCGTTAACCAGCTATTACCTTCAGCTTGGACATCCTCATGGCTTTGGTAGGTTTCGGCGATCGCCACCCAGATCACCCCAAAAAACACCACAAAACTGATGCCATCGAGGACAAACAGCAAACGATAATTTTGAATCGTCGCAATGATCAAGCCCCCCAGCATCACCCCTGTACCGAGGCCAATGTTGTCCGCCAGGCGCACCAGGGCAAAGGCTTCATTGCGCTGACTACCGCTGGTTAAATCTGCCACCACCGTTTCTGTCGCAGGCCAATACAAACCGATCCCCAAGCCCATTAACAAATTTCCCAACACCAACAGCCAAAACGTATCTGCCGTTGCCAAAGCCACATCGGCGATCGCCGAAACCCCTGCGGCAGCCAGCAGCGTTTTTTTGCGTCCCCAGGCTGGATTATCCGCCCCTGTTCCCCCTAAAAAACGGCCCACAACCCCCGAAACCGAGGCACTCCCTAACGCAAGGCCCACCTGGGTCGCTGATAGGCCCACCTGATTTACGAAAAAGATTGGCGCATAAAAGGCAGTGAACCCGGTGCCAATCTGGGAAAGGAGTCGGCCTGCTGCGAGGATCCAGATCTGGCGATCAAGGCCCAACAGCCAAGTTTTTGATGCATTACCCATGAAATTTTTAAATTGCGCTTAAATGTTGACCGTGAAATCTATTGTTCCCTGAGTTGGAAATCGTTTTCAGTGGGGTGAGGCAGGCCCAACGCCTCGGTACGGACATCGTTGATCAGCTGATCTAAAACCGGGAACGTGCGGGGATAACCACTTCCCAGCCCCAACAGTGACAGGAGACGAAACGTCTGGAGATCATCGGGACGCAACACCGTATCCACCGCTTCAAAATCCTCACTACGGTAAAGCAGTCGAGAGGCTAGGCGCTCACTACCGACGGGTTTGGCAAGTTCGGCAATCTGCTTCAGCCATGCCTGGAGCGTCACCCCTTCGGCACGGCGGGAGGTCAGGAGATAGGTTTGGGAGTCTTCTGCATCGGCTTGTTTGAGGTTTAGATTTAGATTAAAGTCCGGCTGAAACCAGGCCTTGAGAATGAGCCAACGGGTATTATTGTCTGGGTTTTGGGCAATTTGTTGGTCGATAATTTTCAGGGCTTGTTCGGGTTGGCGATCGCCTAAAATCAATGCCTGCACCATCGGTGAAAACTGACTGAGATGATCCCGGTGGGGAATCGGCAGACTATGCCACCAAGCCAACCAAGCCATCCGTTCCTGGAGGGTGATGATGTAAGGATCTTGGGGATCAAGACGTTCAAGTAGCTCCTGGTACAAAGCGAGGGACGCTTCGACAGCCTCCACCCGCACCGCCGCAAAGGGTTCTTGTTCCCATTGGCCGAGGGTCATGATATTGGGGTCAACTAAGCCCTGGAGCGCAAAGGCGGCGATCGCCTTTTCCCGTTGATCGGCCTGGAGGTAGGTTTGACCGAGGAGAAAATAGCTGGGTTCTGCTTCCCGTGAGAGCAACTGGATGGCCCGTTCAAAGTATGGTTGCGCCAAGCTTGGGTCTAATTCCCGCAGCACAACCCCTGTATTAACGTTGGCATAGTAATCGTTGGGGATCAGGGAGTGGGCATCGAGGAAATATTCCGCCGCCAGTTCTGTGGTTTGTTGGTTGCTTTCTGGGTTATCCGTTGCCTGGCGCGTTCCCCACAGCCACAGGCCCAAGCGGAGGGGATAATTCACATTCCAGCCATTGAGGGCATAGGCGCGGTTCACTGCGGTAAAGGCTGCTTCCGGTTGCCCATTGGCCCAGAGGGTCTGTCCCCGCGAAAAAAGATACATCCCAGCACTGTAGGGCACCGCAACTAACAAGGCTCCCAGAAAACCAGCGAGGCTTCCTAAGCTCCACAAACGACGCTGGGGAATGGGCAAGGGCTGGGGAGTGGCTTCGTGTAAAACCTGATCCGCAACGCTCAGTAGCAGCACAATCGTTAAAGTCAGGGTAAGGCTGATCGGGATATTTTCTAATTGGTAATCGGTGAGGGTCGCCATGGCGTAGGCAAACCAACCGCCCCCTAAGCCGTAAAGTAAACGTTTAATTTGCGGGTTATCTGTGTGGTGATGGATACGATGACCGAGCCGAATTAGCTGCACCAAGACAAAGGCGATCGCCACCCCACCAATTAAACCCAGTTCTCCCAGGAGTTGGATCGGATTGCTGTGGAGTTGTTGGATGTGGGCGGCGCCGGAGCCGACATTGATCGGACGGTAGAGGTTATATTCCCGGGACATAGTCCCAGGGCCGACCCCCGTTAAAGGGCGATCTCGCAAAATATTTAAGCCTGCCTGCCACATAAACAAGCGGTCTTCGGTTTCCCCATCCACCTGAAACTGCACCGTTGGGAGGCCATCGTTGAGATCAATTTGAATCAGCCGCTGCACCCGGGGATGTTGTAACCCCGCTGTCACCATGATCCCCAACAGAAATAGGGCAATGGTGCCGGAGATTAAACGTTTTTTACCTTTTGTGCGGCCAATAACGAAGGCGATGGTGGCGATCGCCCACAAAAATAACCCCACAAATCCCCCCCGAGAGGAGCAAGTGTAGAGGAGATAAAGCAGGGGAGTGCTCAGCACCAAGAGTAAACCCCGCATTTTTCCCCGGTGGGCAAGGGCAAAGCTCAAGATCATCGGCAACACAAGGCAGAAATAGGCCGCCATAAAGTTGTGATGGCCCAGGGGAATGGAGTTGCGTTCTAGCTCGCCATTGGCCATTAGCCAACCAATCAGGCTCACGAAACTGATCCCAAAACCCAGCCCCACAAGGCCCCGCCATTGATTTTGCCAAGTCCAAACACCTAGGCCGCCAAGGTTCCGGAGACCGTAGAGGACAACGCCATACCCGGAAACAGTGACAAGATTAAATAGGGCAACCCCTTTAAACGGCGCAAATACGGTGGATAGTCCGCAGGCGATCGCCACCGCTAAAATGCCCCAATCCAAACCATAGCCTAGGGGACGAAAAGGCAGCTCAAATTTCCGGAGCATCACCAAGAGGGCAAAGCCCAACAGTAAGAATCCCCCCTGCCAGAGTAAGATCCAAGGGAAGGCGGCCATGAGGTAATAACTCGGCGGCAAAAAACATAAAAAAAATCAAGAGTGCCAAGCCCCCGCAGGCGAGCCAGCGTCCCGTTGTCATCTCAGCAAAAGTTTTCATCTATCCCCGTTAATTCGTCGATATTACGCAAAACATGAGTTCAAACTGATTGTGTTTTCCTCGGCACAACCCCCATCGCATTTTCTCATTGGTGCCCCTGGTTCTGGCAAATCCACCTTTGCCCAGTGGTTGCGCCAAAGTATGCCCCAGGCTTGCTTAATTTCTACCGATGGGATTCGGGCGCAATTGTACGGCGACCCAGGGATTCAAGGGGATTGGCCCACCATTGAGGCGATTGTGCTACGGCGGCTGCACCAGGCGATCGCCCAGGGAAAACCTGTCATTTATGATGCCACCAACTGCCATCAACCCTGGCGATTAGATTTTTTAGAAAAATGCCCGCCCATGGATTGGCTGGCTTGGTATTTCGCTTGTCCTTTAGGGATTTGCTTGGCCCGCAACCAAAGGCGATCACGCCAGGTTCCCCCAGAAATTATCGAAAAAATGATCCACGATCTCGAAGCCGCGCCACCCCAGGCCCAGGAAGGCTTTCTGGAAATCATTACGCTGCCGGATTTGCAACCAGAAACCCTTAAGGCCCTGAAAAAACAGCAGCTTCAATATCTCGACGGCTAAGGGAATATTTAAACGAACGCTCAATGTCAGAACCATCAGCCCCCGCTTTGAGGTAGGACACCGCCAGCTCTTCGATTTCGAGGCGAATTTCTGCTTGCCAACCAGGGCGGCCGACTGTCCAACAGTGGAGATTTTGGGGATCTTGCTCGCAGCCCATCTCCCGGAGCCACTGCTCAATTTTGGGGAGGGGATGGTTGTAGAGGGGGCTATCAAGGGAAGGCATCGTGGACATGGTTTTGGTAGAGGGTGATTGGCTTGGCTCAAAAGGCCACAGTTCAGTCTACCAATTTCTTTTGGCTGGCAACGGCACCGCGACGCTAGAATAAGCCTTCCAAGTTCAGGGTTTGGCGGCTTATGCCCAAGGCGATCGCCAACAATACACAACCGACAAAAGTTAAACCCATAATAAAAAGTGCGAAAATTTCCCCCGCCGAGAGGGGCCGATCCGTCGGATCTAGATAGGCAGAATTTGAATAACCACGCTCTCCCTGTTCATTTTGCAAAGGCTGGATCACACTATAGCGAGAAAACCCAATCTGCAAATCGTAAAGCGATCGCCGCTCCGGACTACTTAAAATGCCGTAGGCTTCATTGAGGCGTTGAAATTTTGCCGTGGCTTCCGCTTCCGGTAACACCGTCGTATCGGGGTGAAACTGCTTGCTAAGTTCCCGGTAACGTTGGCGGATTTCTAGCGGTGATGCCGTCGGTGATAGGCCCAAAAGACCATAATGACTCTGGGCAATGCGTGTTTTGACACTAAGGACTTTTTCGGTGGTGCGAGACCGTTGGGAAGAACGAGCCATCGTGAACAAACCCCAAAGACTTGCCCCATATTTTATCGTTCTCTCTCCCCAGAGGTAATGTGGTAGTAACAGACAAAAGGCGATCGCCCTTTCGCCATTTTCCCTTGTCCCTTGCCCTGCATTCTCCGACGCCCCATGGGATTCCAATCCATTGATCATCTCCTCAACCATCTGCTTGACCAACCCGCCTGGGCGCACCAAAAACGTTTTACAGCCGTTAATAAGCGTTGGCAAAAGATCCTGCCGAAAAAAAGCCTGGCGAACAGTCATCCCATTCGGATCATTGATGACGTTTTGTGGGTCGCCACCCCCAATCACACCTGGTCACAGCATCTGAATCTCCAGCGCCGCCGCCTGCTGGCCCAGCTCAATGCCCAACTAAACCCTCCCCTCAAGGATCTCCGATTTTCTACCGTCCATTGGCACCGACGGCCTGCCTATTCCCCCCTGGCCGCCGACCCAAATCTCCCCCATCCGAGCCAGATCCCCCCTCGTCCAGACCAACCCCAGCGCCCGGATACTCGTCAAACAAATCAAGATCCCCTCGAAGCCGCACGCCACTGGGCCGAAACCCAACAGCAACTCTTCGCTGGGTTACCTGCCTGTCCCCGTTGCCAAAGAGCGACGCCCCCTGGGGAACTACAACGGTGGCAGGTTTGTAGCTTTTGTATTGTGCAGGTTTGGCAGGAACAACAACCCTTAGGTTTGGGCCTTCCTCCTGAATCTTCAGCCCCGGAAACTTCTACCGAGCCAGAAAGTGCTCCCCCTGGGAATGATCCCTAACTCACTTTTTGCAGGCAATAAAGCAAAGCGCCGGAATCGCAACTGTTGAGCTGTGGGAATTCTGAAATGTTCGGTAAAAATATGGCGATCGCCAAGGTTTTTTGGACGTAATCACTGGCTTATTTTATTTTTCTGGGGGAATACAGAGAAAAAACATCTTGATTGTTAAATGATCCCCATAGTGAATTGACTGCGTTTTTGCCATATCTTAGAGGGTTACAGGCACATATACCTATTTAAAATTACTGTTAAGAAGTTGAAACATCAAATATAAAAAAAACAAACTTTAATTGTGCCTTGATCCGGGTTAATCAAGGGCAGGGATTAAGCTTCAGGGGATCTGGTGATCTGGGTAACAGTCACATAATGAAAACATAAATAAAATTTTTATGACATGGGGTCCCTAGGGGAGCGTTTATGAAACCGCAAAGTTGCTCAGTCTCCACTTGTAAGCATTGTCGTTGTTTTCAGGCTGAAGGGCGTCGTGGCGGCATCTGTAAACGCTTCGAAACGTTTGCGGCAGGGGACTGGACAAGCTGTCCCTTTGCACTCCCTATTTTTGAAGACAATTGGGAACCCACAACGGATTTGGTATTGCTCGAAAAATCTTTTTCGTTGGAATGTGTGGCCCAAAAAGTACCAACGGCGATCGCCCCGCTGCCAACGACCTATTCTGAGATTCATCCCCAATAGTCGGGATTGGCTCTCTGGCCGACAAAGAAATGGCTTTAAAAACAAAAAATTGATGGCAAAAAACTTAGCATGGGCAACCATGCTTTTTTACTGGTGTTGTTCAGCGAAAAAATAACGGCGATCGCCCCCGTGGTGTAAAAATTAATTTTGGGAAATACTTTTATTTTTTGTTGGTAAAACTTAATATTGTTTTAAGAAAAATTATCGGCAATTAGGGTATTTGAAGGGGATTTTTGTTGTTGCGCGAAGAGCCGAGATCTCCTTTAAAAAGGAAAAAATCAGCGCCAATTCACAAAAATCGCTAAAATAGGGCCAAGAGAAACAGGTATCAGGTGACACGATAACCGTTTCCCTCTGTACCCAGACTCATCTACTGTTTTTTTAATCTTCCGTGACTATGCTCCAAGACAGTCTCACCATCCGCTACTATCAACGCTTAACGGACGCCATGGTAGAACTGTGGCGCAGAGGCAACCGCTATGAAGATATTCGTCAATACATGGACGGTTATATTGCCTGTCTTCACCACACGGGAGCCCTTGAAGTGTATAAGATTCACCGCTTAGAAGAAGAAGTTTTTCGTTTTCTGCGGGATCCATCAAATTTTGAGATGGCCTACCCCCAAACCCAAACGGAAACAGATTTTTATTATTAGAGTCACCCCCTAAGGCTGCACCTTTGGCTAGATAGCTAGAGAGATGATCGTTAGTAGGGCGCATCGATAAAAGCAGCGTGTTGAAAAGTAACAGGCTTTCCAGCCAAACGAAGAATTGCTTTTTCTAGGGTCTCAAAATCGGCAACAACTTCAGTCTTATAGTCCCGTAGGTTTTCTTCGCCAGGGTATTCGTCGAGAAATGCTTCGTGAATTTCGTAGTGTTTTATGCGAAAACGCCAAGGCTGATGATCGAAGTTGGGATGCTTGGTAGGAATACTTTTGACGCCACAAATAACGATGTAGCGACGGTGATCAGTACGGCGGGCGGGCAGTTCAGCCGCAAGGCGATCGCCTCGGAGTAACTGAGCATGGAGTTCGGGGCTAAGCATAACCTGGGGATTTTTGGCCTATCTGAGACGGCCAGAATGTCGGGAAACAGCCTCTGACTTCACAGGTATGTGGCGCTGTTTCCCAAAGTTATTTTTCGTTTTCGAACAGGCGATCGCCTTAGGACGCGAGGGCAACCTCAAGCATTTCATGGAGTTCCTTCGAGTTGTAAAGCTCGATCATGATGTCGGAACCACCCACAAATTCTCCATTGACATAGACCTGGGGAATCGTCGGCCAGTTGGAATATTCCTTAATGCCTTGGCGCACATCGTAGTCTTCTAGGACATCAAAGGTCTGATATTCAACGCCGAGACTGTTAAAAATTTGCACAACGTTGTTAGAAAAGCCACATTGGGGCATTAGCTTACTGCCCTTCATGAACACAAAAATTTTGCTGCTGTTGACCAATTGATCAATTTTTTCGCGGGTTTCAGGGGTTAAAGACATCTATTTTTCCTCATAGTATGGGTTGATAAGGGTTCAGGAAAACATTGTTTCCCCGACCGTTTAAGTGGGTTGACCCACTTCTGCCCATTTCTCCGGGGTGAAAGTCCGCAGGGCTAAAGCATGGATCGCTTCTGAGGCTAAATCCTCCTTGAGGGCAGCATAGACCATTTGGTGTTGGCGTACCCGGGATTGACCCGCAAAGTCGGGGGAAACGACGATGGCCTCTAGGTGATCGCCGCCACCGGTGAGATCTTTCACGAACACTTGGGCTCCGGAAAGATGGGTTTCAATGGAGGTTTTGACTGCCGATAAGCTAACCATAGGTAATTAGTGTGAAATCAATCCTAAATGTAAGCAGGAATACTTAAGCCATTGTATCTTTAGTCTTCCGTCTCTGGATTTGCTGGGGTGAATGATTTAGGCGATCGCCAACTCTGCTTGAATTTTCTGCCAAGCCGCTTGGGGATCTGCGGCCTGGGTGATCGGTCGGCCAATGACGAGGTGATTTGCCCCCTGTTGGATTGCCGCCTGGGGAGTCATGACCCGCTGTTGATCCCCTGATTGAGCCCAGGTGGGCCGCACCCCTGGACAAACCAAGGTGAAATCTTGACCGCAACATTGCCGCAGCATCGCCACTTCCTGGGGGGAACACACCGCCCCATCTAACCCAGCGCCTTGGGCCAGGTTGGCCATGTGTTGGGCAAAGGCATCGAGGGGCAGATCCACTTGCAAATCGTCCCGCAACTGGTCTGGACTAATACTGGTAAGGACAGTAATCGCAATTAGTTTAGTCGGAGAATCTCCGAGGGCTTCTTTGGCAGCCGTTAAGGCGATCGCCCCGGCAGCACCGTGAATAGTCAGAAGATCTACTTCATAGGCCCGCGCCGAACGGCAGGCACCAGCAACGGTATTGGGAATGTCGTGGAATTTGAGATCAAGAAAAATGCGTTTGCCCTGGTCTTTGAGGTAGCGCAAAATATCCGGCCCAGTGGCGACAAATAATTCTAGGCCCACTTTCCAGAAAGTGACCTCCGGTAAGCTCTCGACTAAGGCGATCGCCGCAGGGAGATCCGGCACATCCAGGGGCACAATCACAGTATCTTGCATCAGTTATTGCTTGCGTAAATTTCATTAGAGACGGTCATGTTCAGCATAACGGTGTTTTGAGCTTTTTGAGCCAAGGCTCACCCATTGGCAAAATCCCACCGGGGACTAGGTTAAAATAAACCCCTTGCGGCGTAATATGCCCAATGACGAGTGGTTTTCCTTTACGCTCTTTTTCTGTACAAAATATTCCAATCCAGACGCCATGACAGAAACGCCTAATCCAGACACAAAACCAGCCACAGCCCCAGAGGAACAGGGTTCTAAGGCTCGCCAACTCCTCGGCATGAAAGGCGCCGCTGGGGGGGAAACCTCCATCTGGAAAATTCGCCTGCAATTGATGAAACCCATCACCTGGATTCCGCTGATCTGGGGGGGTTGTTTGCGGGGCAGCATCCTCCGGTGGCTATGTGTGGGGAGTCGAAGATTTTCTCAAGGCCATGACCTGTATGTTGTTGTCAGGGCCTTTACTCACGGGCTATACCCAAACCCTTAATGATTTCTATGACCGGGAGATTGATGCGATCAATGAACCCTACCGTCCTATTCCTTCGGGGGCAATTTCTGTACCCCAGGTAGTGACGCAAATTCTCGGACTCCTGGGTTCTGGCATCGGTTTGAGCTATCTCCTCGACCGTTGGGCGGGCCATGATTTCCCCGTGATGTTGGTCTTAACGGTAGTGGGCTGCTTCATTGCTTATATCTACTCTGCGCCGCCGCTGAAGCTGAAACAAAATGGTTGGCTTGGGAACTATGCCTTGGGAGCGAGTTATATTGCGCTGCCTTGGTGGGCTGGCCACGCGCTGTTTGGGACGTTGACGCCGACGGTGATGGTGGTGACCTTGATCTATAGTTTTGCGGGTCTAGGGATTGCTGTTGTAAATGATTTCAAGAGCGTCGAAGGCGATCGCCAACTGGGTTTAAAATCTCTCCCGGTCATGTTTGGAGTCGGAACTGCAGCTTGGATTTGTGTGCTGATGATTGATATTTTTCAGGTGGGCATTGCGGGTTACCTGGTCAGTATCCACGAACAGTTATATGCCACGATTCTCTTGCTGCTTGTGATTCCCCAAATTACCTTCCAAGATATGTATTTCCTGCGGGATCCCCTGAAAAATGATGTGAAATACCAAGCCAGTGCCCAGCCTTTTTTGGTGTTGGGGATGCTGGTGGCAGGCCTTGCGATGGGTCATGCGGGGATTTCCTAAGCTTTATTTTCTCGGCTTCACCTGGCTCTTGTTTGCTTAAATTTTCGGCAATGCAGATCGGGTTCTTTCTCTCCGGGTCGTTGAGGACACGGGGGGATTTTTTAATGGTGCTGCCCAAGGGCAAAAATCTTTGCTATCTTGTTTGTAACAATTTGCAATATCTAATCTTTTTTTCAGGTTTTCTTTACCCTTTTATTACCATCCCGCTCGCCCTTTAAATCTGCGATCGCCAAAGATCGCCTTCGCCATGACTTCTACTTTGTCTGTTCCAAGTGCGGCTCAAGATTTGCAAGCGCTCGAAAAGGCTTGGCGCAGTCTAACGGCAACCAGTTGCCCCAATCAATACAACTTCCACATGCATTCGGTCTGTTCCGATGGTCAGCTCACCCCCAGAGAAATTGTTGACCAGGCGATCGCCATCGGTCTAAAAGGCTTTGCGATCACTGACCACCACACGCTCCAAGGTTACCAACAAGCCCAAGGCTACCTCAGCCGACAGCAGAACGAGACGACACGACCCTTGCCCCACCTCTGGACGGGCATCGAAATTAACGGCATCCTCCTTGATACCACGGTACATATCCTTGCCTATGGGTTTAACCCCGATCACAGTGCGATCGCCCCTTACTTTAACCGGGAAATTCCGGAAGGCGATCGCGCAGCAGCAGCAGTGATTATTGACGCGATCCATGCCGCTGGAGGGTTAGCTGTTCTGGCGCATCCCGCCCGTTATCGTCGTCCTGCCACGGAGTTAATCCCGGCAGCAGCATCCCTTAACATTGATGGTGTAGAAGCCTATTACGCCTACGACAACCCAAAACCCTGGGTGCCTAGCCAAAAACATACCCCGGTGGTGGCTGCCCTTGGCCATCGGCACAATCTATGGCTCACCTGCGGCACAGATACCCATGGTCGCAGCCTCCAACAACGACTTTAGGGATCACTGCGAAACTTTGATCCCCGCATAGCAAAATTCTGGCCTAAAATAAACTTACCTAAGGAATATTTTCCTCCTTTGCCCCCATTAATCATGCCGCGACCCTTAAAACGAGATTAAGTGGGGTTAAAGCCTTTGTGGATTTTGTCCCTCAAGGCATTCATTGACGTGGTATTGTAGCCATCGTAACCGCTGAATTTCCTTACTCTTTTTCACCCACTAACTAGGAGTGCAACCTGTAGGATGACTGTCCCTCAAACTGTCTATGCCAACGATCTTCCCGACAAACCCAAGGAATACTGTGGTGTTTTCGGCATCTATGCCCCAACGGAAGAAGTGGCAAAACTGGCATATTTCGGACTCTTCGCGCTCCAACATCGGGGGCAAGAATCCGCAGGGATCGCGACCTTTGACGGTACGCAAATGCACGTGCACAAAGGTATGGGCCTTGTTTCCCAAGTTTTTAGCGAAGAAAAATTGCAGGAACTGCCTGGGGTTTGGGCTGTGGGCCACAACCGCTACTCCACAACTGGCTCTAGCCATAAGTGCAATGCCCAGCCTGCCCTTGAAGAAACTCGCCTGGGGACTTTGGCCCTCGCCCACAACGGCAACCTGGTGAACACCATCGAGCTGAAGGATAAGTTGTTGTCCCTTGCCGATGGTCTAGATTTTCAGACGACTACAGACTCAGAAATGATCGCTAAGGCGATCGCCATCTATGTCGATCAGGGGAAGGATTGGACTGAAGCGGCGATCGCAGCCTTTAATCTCTGCTCCGGTGCCTATAGCCTAGTCATCGGCACCCCGGACGGCATTATTGGTGCGCGGGATCCCCAGGGGGTTCGTCCCCTTGTCATTGGAACTCTCACCGAGGGAGATGGCAGCACCCGTTATGTTCTGGCTTCTGAAACCTGTGCCCTCGACATCATTGGTGCGGACTATCTGCGGGACGTCGAACCAGGCGAAATGGTCTGGATCACCAAATCTGGCCTAGCTGCCCAGCAGTGGTCTGAAAAACCAGACCGGAAGCTCTGCGTTTTCGAGATGATCTACTTTGCCCGTCCCGATAGCATTGTCCACGACGAAACCCTTTTTAGTTACCGTCTCCGCCTGGGGGCGCAACTGGCCAAAGAATCCAACATCGAAGCCGACCTCGTCATGGGGGTTCCTGACTCTGGCATTCCCGCCGCCATTGGCTTTTCCCGCGCCTCTGGGATTCCCTTTGGGGAAGGACTCATTAAAAACCGCTACGTAGGCCGTACCTTTATTCAACCGACCCAGCACATGCGGGAAGTGGGGATCCGCATGAAGCTCAACCCCCTAAAAGATGTCCTCCAAGGTAAACGAATTATCATCGTGGACGACTCCATTGTGCGCGGCACTACCAGCCGTAAAATTGTCCGGGCACTCCGGCAAGCTGGGGCCGCCGAAGTCCATATGTGCATTTCCTCGCCCCCTGTTACCCATCCCTGTTTCTACGGGATCGATACCGACAGTCAAGATCAACTGATTGCTGCGACAAAGTCCCTGGCTGAAATCGAAAAACAAATTGAAGTTGATTCCCTGACCTACCTCAGCAAAGAGGGCATGCTGGATGTCACCAACGAACGCACTTCTAGTTTCTGTACTGCCTGCTTCGATGGTCACTATCCCATTGAAATTCCGGACGCGATCAAGTCATCTAAGCTAATGTTAGAAAAAGCCACTGTCTAGCAAAGCCGTTCCCATGGATTGAGAGCGGTAAAGGAAGTATTAATGCCGACCTATCCCGGAATTTCTAGCGAAGCCTTTCGTCATCCCCTCGATCGCCAAGCGGAAGAAGCCCTCCGTAATCTGCCCGGTTTTAAGCTGTTGGCCAGTCGTTTTGTGGAATATATCTACGAACGACCCCAGCAGGTTTTTTTAATGGGCAACAATATCAAAGCTGGCCCCCGTCAGTATTCAACCCTGTACGGCATTTTTCGGGAATGTGTCCATGATTTGGATATTTCCCCAGAGCCGACCCTTTATGTCAACCAAAATCCGATGGTGAATAGCTACGCCCTCGGCCATGATCATCCTTACATTGTGGTGAATACGGGGTTAATGGATTTACTCGATGAAACAGAGTTACGGACGGTGATGGCCCACGAGTTGGGACACATTAAATGCGACCATACGATCTTGATCCAAATGGCGATGTGGGCCATGGGGGCAGCTTCTTTCCTGGGGGAAATTACCCTTGGCCTCGGTAATGTCATCACCACAGGGTTACTTTACGCTTTTTATGAATGGCGGCGGAAGGCGGAACTTTCGGCGGATCGGGCCGCTCTCCTGGTGATGGATGATCTCAACCCCATTTTGCATACCATGATGAAGCTCGCCGGCGGTAGTACGAAATACGGCCACGAAATGAGTTTGACTGAGTTTACCCAACAGTCCCAGGATTACGATGAACTTGATCAGGATCAATTGAACCAAATTTATAAGTTTTTGATCTACAACGGCGGTAATGGGACATTTTTAAGTCATCCTTTCCCGGTGGAGCGCTTGAGCTTTATCAAAACCTGGGAAGCCTCTGAAGAATATCAACGGATTAAACAGGGTCATTATGCCCAAGCAGGCACTGGCTCGGTGGATGTCAGTGCCGAAGATGAGAGTGATCTAGACAGTTTGCGTCGTCAAATTGAAGAACTCAAAGCAGAAATCAAAAAGGCCAAAGGAGCCGAATAAATCCCGTGGGGGATAAGGGATTGAAGGGGGATGGCTAGGGCTGAGGTTAGAATTGCGATGTTGAGCGATGCCAGCAATGCACCCCCTTAATGCAGGCTTGTAATTGCCCCAAAGTCCGTAACTTGCTGATGGGTCGGAGAAGCAGTTGTTCCGGGGCGGACGAGTTGCCATGCTTGGTATCCGGCTCGGATCGCGGCGTCTAATTCGGCAGGGACATCCGATAGAAACAGGATTGCCTCAGGGGGCAGTTGCACAGTCTGGGCGATCGCCTGATAAGATTGCACATCTCGTTTTTGGCCGACCTTGAGATCAAAGAAGTAATCGAAGTAGCCCGTGAGGTCACCATAGTCAGAGTAGCCGAACAGGAGTTTTTGGGCTTTAACCGAGCCAGAGGAATAAATCCCCAACTGGATGCCTTCTTTTTGCCACTCTTTTAGTTTGGGCAATACATCTGGATAAACATGGCCCCGGAAATCGCCATTTTTGTAACCCTCTTCCCACAAAAATCCTTGCATTGCTTTCAAGGGAGGAACTTTGCGGTCTTCTACTGACCATTGGTGTAATGTGGCGATCGCCCCAGTTTGATCGAGAGATATTCCGGTTTCGGCAAGAATTAAATCTTGTACTTGCTTGAGGATTGCCGCAATTTCTGGTTCCTCGGCCCGGTTGGCAATGCTTTGGATATTGTCCCGAAAGTAAGGAAACAACACATCAAACACAAAACTCACGGAGGTGGTTGTGCCCTCGATGTCCATCAAGACAAACTGAATCATAGGGTAATGGCGCGGTATTGTTGTTCAACTTGGGAGCTGGTGTAGTGGGGCGTCCAGCCTGCGGTATCCGAGAAAATACGAATGGCTTTCACATTGGGCACTGGCCCCGCATCAAACCAGTGCTTAGTACCCTGGGGGACAGAGATCAAGTCACCAGCTTCGCAACAAACATTAAACACGGCGGTACCGTCGAGGTTAAACCAAAATAAACCCTGACCCGCGACAAAAAAGCGCACTTCATCTTCGGAGTGGGTATGTTCTGCGAGAAATTTTTCGCGGATCGCTTGGTAGTTTTCAATGCCACTGTGGATATTCACCACATCGGCGCTTTGGTAACCATTGGCCGCCATGAAAGGATCGAGCACATCGGCATAGGCGGCGAGAATGTCTGCTTGGGACGCCTCCTGGGTTAACTGGGCAGGTGTTTCCCATTGCTCAAACCAAATACCATGGCTTTTTAAAAAATCTTTGATCGTCGCGGTGTCGGTCAGGGTTTGTTTCGATTCGGTCTGATATAACGTCGTCATCGGGCAGCCAAGGGGGGCGTGATTTTCAATTGCTCAAGCTCGCATTCTAACATGAACTCCCAAACCTCTAGATGACGCTTGGCGATCGCCAAGGTTTCTCCCCAGGCATAAAGGCCATGTTTTGCGATCAAAAAGCCGTAATTATTTAACTCCTCCTGTCGCTGGGCGAGTTGTTGACAAAATGATTTCATGTCTTGGTCATTGGCGAAAATCGGTAAGGCGATCGCCGTTTCGTGGGTGGTTTGACTCGCAATCCCCTTAATTACCTCGTAGCCGCTAAAAGTAACAGCCTGTTTCGCCGCAAATATCCCAGACAACAACGTTGCCGCCACTGAATGGGTATGCAACACACAGGTAATTCCCGGAAAGTTTTGATAAATAAAGCAGTGAATTAAAGTTTCTGCCGAAGGCTTAATTCCTTCATTGGGGGGCAGCGGCAAACCCGTTGTATCTACTGCAATAAAATCCTCCGGTTGAAATTGAGATTTATCAACGCCACTGCGGGAGACAAAAATAACTTGATCTTCGTCCAAAAATGAATAATTCGTCGAAGTGGCCGGTGATTTTCCCTGGGCATGCAGTTGCCGTATCACAGCACATAGCCTTTCTTTTTGGGTCTGGTTCTCTAAAGACATTTGGGCACAAATAAAGCAGAAAAAATAAAAGCAAATCTTAATATTTTACTGATTGATGTCATGGTTAGCGCAACATTTCTAGCGACAACTGGGGCTTTATCTTTTTACGGGAAATTTTTAGCCAAAACACCATTGCAGATAAGTGTTTTTACTCAACTTTTAGTTGCTTTCTTTGTTAATTGATGTTGCAACTTTGACCATTCATTCTCATAAATCGTTTACAACCAGAACATGATGCTGACTACAATCAGTCATCTTTGGCTAAAAACAAAATAAAATTAAAAATCAATTATTGATGATGGATAACGAAATTAAAAAATACCGCATGGTTTGCACCCTAACCTTTGGCGATATTTATGGGCAAATTATTGTTTGGCTGATTGTCATCTTTCTGAGTCTTGCGACCACCCTTGCCCTTTGGAGTGCAACCCGGCAAGTTTATGCTCTGGCCACCGTTGCCCTTGTTGTTGTCTTATCTTTGCCCTTTCTCTTATTTGCCTTTGTGACAACGCTACTCAATCACATTGAATTCGTGCCCATGGGCGAATCCGAATCTTCTAAAACCTTCCCAAGCCGTCGTACGCCCCCTTCCTCCACTAATCCGGCAACGGCAAGCTAGGGATGAATTACGGAAGTGATGGCCCAGGCCCAGCCAGAGATAACAGGGAACCTCGATTAATTGCTTTTTTGACGATTTTTTGAGCCTGAAACAACGAGGATACGTTGCCGATCTGGCGAAATTTTGAATTTTTCGAGGTTCCCAACAGTTAAATAGCCCCATAAAACAGGGGCGCTAGCGGTTGCACTAGAGAAATCTGGAAAAATTTTGAGGACTTTCTGGGGCCGCTTAATGGATTGACGGTGCAGAGTCTAGGGAGATCACCGGGGCGCTACTGAAGCGTTTACTTAGGCGTAATTGATTACCGGCGGCGTTCCAGTGAATTTGGTCGAAAATTTGATAAAGCAAACAGAGGCCACGACCACATTCATCTTCTTCAGGGGGGAGGAGATCATCATTTAATTGACAACATTGAGCCTGACGGTCAAAGCCTTGACCCTCATCGGTAATAATCCATGAGCATTGTTCTGCCCCCATGTAGAAGTGAACAATGACTTTTTTGCTGGGATCTAGTCGATTACCATGTTTGGCCGCATTAATCAGTGCTTCCTGGAGACCGAGTTGAACTTCGTAGCGCCAGTCACTGGGGATACGGTCTAGGAGAAGATCGAGAATCGGGACTAAGTAGAGGGTAGAGGCAAAACTGAGGGTCGTCCAATGGGATTTTAGCGGCGGCAATGAAATCGCGATCACAGTTAATGCTCCTTTGGGGATGTGCGCAGGGATGAATGGGGAAAACTGGGCTCAGTGGGGTAGCTTATGGCATAAACCCAAAAAGTAGTGGTCACAACATAGTTTGTTTGCCTGTAGGGAATCCCGAACGATCTTGTCGTGGTTTCTGCCTTGTATTATACAAAAAATTTTAGGTTTCCACGAAATTCAAGAGAACGGCGCATTCGACATGGGGCGTTTGGGGAAAGAAGTCGGCGGGCTGCACCCACTGGATTTGGTACTGTTGAGTGGCACAAAGATGTTTGAGGTCGCGGGCAAGGGTTGCAGGATTACAACTGATATAGACAATTTGCTTGGGTTTGCTGTGAAGGAGAGCATCGAGCACTTGGCGATCGCAGCCTTTACGGGGGGGATCAAGGAGCACGATATCAGCGGTGACATCCAGACTAGGTAGAATTGACTCCACGGTGCCAGCGTGGAATTCCACATTATGAATATCGTTGTGGTGGGCATTTTCCCAGGCCTGCTGGATCGAGCTTGCTTGAACTTCGATGCCGATCGCCTGCTGGACTTTTTTCGCTAGGGGCAGGGTGAAGGTTCCCACACCACAGTAGGCATCGATCAGGATTTCTTCGCCGGTAAAGGTGAGCTGTTGAGTGATTGCTGTGAGGAGGGCTTCGGCGGCGCTGGTATTCACTTGGAAAAAGGTTTCAGGCCGGAGCTTGAGGGTTAGCCCCGCAAAGATTTCTTCGAGGTAGGGACGACCGGCGATCGCCTTTGTGGTGTCACCCCAGATGAGGTTGCCTTTTTTCGGATTTTCGTTCAAACAAACTCCCACGAGACCAGGATATTCTTCGAGCCAGGTTTCAGCTTGAGTTTCTAGGTTCACCAGATCAGCACTGGTTGAGATCAAAGTAAGCAGCATTTTCCCGGTGCGCTGGCCAATGCGGAGGGCGAGGTGGCGTAATTTGCCCTGGTGTTTGGTTTCGTTGTAGATCGACCAGCCTTGGTTTTGGATGTCAATTTTGACATTTTCCAGGAGGGGATTGAGGCGCGAATCCTGTACTGGGCATTGGTTGAGGTTGATCAGTTGGTGGCTTCCTTTGCGGTAATACCCGGCTTGCACATTGCCCATGCTGCTGGAACGACCCAGGGGATAGGTGGCCTTATTGCGATAACTCAATGGCCCGTCACCACTCAGGATTGGCTGAATGTCGAGATCCTGGAAACCACCGATGCGCTGGAGGGCCTGTTGAATTTCGTTGATTTTGACCTGCTGTTGTAGAGAATCTTCTACCTGGAGCCACTGACAACCGCCGCATTTGTCCGCCACGATGCAGGGGGGACGCCGCCGCTCTGGGGCTGGTTCTAAAACTTTTTGCAGTTGACCGATGGCATATTGGCGCTTGAGACGGACGATCCGCACCTGGAGGCGATCGCCTGGCACCGTATCCGGCACAAACACAACTTGATCCCCATGGCGACCGACCCCAGCCCCCTGGCTATTAAGGTCATGGATGGAGAGTTCAATCAGATCGCCTTGGTGCATGGTGCTAAGTTCGCTTTCAAAGTGCCTTCACACTTTAGCCTTTCTTGCGGTCAATCCGGCAGTTTTTCCCTAGAGGGTCGAGAAATAAGCCTGGGCTTCGCTTGGGTTTGGCACCATGGTGCGATCGCCCACTTGCCAATCGACGGGACAAACTTCATTGTGATTAGTCTGGACGTGCTGAATCGCTTGGAGTACCCGCAAGGTTTCATCAAGGCTGCGGCCAAAGGAAAAATTATTCACGGTGATGTGTTGGATCATTCCTTCCGGGTCAATGATAAAAAGTCCCCGGAGAGCGATCCCCGCTTCCGGTTCGAGGACGCCGTAGGCCGTGCTAATGGTTTTGTTTAAATCAGACACCAGTGGAAAGGCTAAATCGCCCACGCCACCCATTTTGCGGTCTGTTTGGATCCAGGCGAGGTGCGCAAATTCACTATCTACGGAAACGCCCAATACTTCTGTATTGAGTTTTTGAAATTCCCCGTGGCGATCGCTAAAGGCTCCCACTTCTGTTGGACAGACAAAAGTGAAATCGAGCGGGTAGAAAAACAACACCACATATTGCCCCCGATAGTCGGACAACTTAATGGTTTTGAACTCTTGATCAATGACGGCGGTAGCGGTAAAGTCCGGTGCCAATTGTCCCACTTGTGCAGCCATGGTTATCGTGTTCCAACGCAAAATCTTTTCCCAAGGTATCACACCGCTATTTTTCGTCCCGAAAACCAGTGAAAATGGGTTACAAAACGCCCTGGGCCTTGAGGGTTTGCACCACTGACCAGGCTTTGAAGAGTTTCCCCTGGAGGAGCGCCGCCACCCCGGCGATCGCCTGAATTTCTGGGACATCCCCTAGCTTGTCTAAAACTGGCGTAATGGCCAATTCCGCCTGTCTGGGTTCCCAACGGTACAGATGGACGAAAGCGATGTAGGCATTCACCCAGGGATCGTCTGGGGTCAGTTGCTGCAGTTGAGTCAGGGTCTCGATGGTGGCCTGAGATTCCTCCTGGAGAGCATGGGCAAGGGTTTTGGCCCAATACCAATCCCGCAGTTGGGGGCGGTTGGTTGCGTTGGCTGGCGTTTGTGTGAGGCGATAGGCAAGGCTATCTTCCACTTGCTGTAAATAATCCTGGACTGGATCGTACTGGTTGAGCCGTTCGACGTGAGCAAATAATGGCTCTAAACCCGCAATGCCTCCACCAAGTTGGGGCGCAATTTCCCGCAGTTGGGTCAGCCAATCCAAGGCCACTAATTGCGTTGGTGTTAAGACTTCGCCTGTGGCCGACAAAATTTCTACAATGACCGTCGGTTGCTCCAATGGGCGAGCTTCCCCAGTAGCCGGATCGAGATATTGGGCGTCCAAAGTGTAAAGGCCCGTTGGTAAATCTGCTGGGGGTAAGGTGGCGGTGCGTTCAATAATTTCGAGGCGATCGCCTTTGTTCTCTGCATCCTCCCGTAGCATCCCGAAGGCTAACTGATGATCCTGGATCCAAAACTGTTCGCCGTTCGACCAAGTGAGTAACACCATACCCTTGGTTAAATCCTGCCGATTTCCCGACCAAGTGTAGGTAATCGGAAGAGGTTGGCCGGCGATCGCCTCTGATGCGACGGCCACATTTTTTAATGCCACAGGACTTTGAGTGGTATCAGCAGCTTCGACAGAAACCAAAGGTTGGCGACGGTGATAGAGCTTTAGCTGATCTTGATCCGGCAGTGGCCAACTCCCCTGGAGCAGAAACTCAGAATCAGTATCTAAACTCGCCGCGAGGGCCAACTGATCCGCGTTGCGGTGGGGGTCCTCTCCTGTTTTCGTGAGGAACCAATCAAAGGACTCTTTGTCTTGAGCCAACTGTTCTGGAGTACTCCCTAAATTCCGCCCATACACCTGAAAATCCCGTAGAGCACCATAGTAATTAAGCGTGTGATTATTGGCGATCGCCACCCCAGGGATCACCCCCAAGTTACTTCTTAAATCTGGAGTTTCCTGAATAATTTCCTGGATAATTTCTGGGTGGGGATAGGTCTGCCGATCCGGATAATTAGGATCTGGCACCAGTCCCGCAATGACTGGCAAAGGAAACAATTGGATGAGCCAAAAAGTTGCAGCTAAACCCACGGTTCCCCAACGCACAGGTTGCCATTTACCGCGCCACTGGGTCAGGCCATACCCCAAGAAAACCGCCATAATTGGTAGATAGGGCATGATATAGCGGGTATCTTTGTTGTAGAAACCAGAAAAAATCAGATAAGACGCCCCAAAATAAATGCCGAGCCAAATAAAGCTTTCTTTTTCAGGCAGAGCATAGACGGTCTTGCGAGAGGGCAGTTTTTTGGCCAGATGCAGAATCAACCCCACAATAGGCGGCAAAAAAAGCACCCAAGAGACCGCACTGGGGAGATCTTTCCAGTAATAGATCCAAGCGGCAAGGGTATTTAATTTGGGATCGCCTTCGGCGGCTGGGGCAATGTCGTTAACGACCTCAAAGAGGCTAAAAATGTAGATAAAGTTTGTGCTGTACCAACCCAACCAAATGGGTAAAGAAGTTATGCCGCTAACCACAAGTTGCAGCAACTTTTCCCACTGCTTATTTCTAAAGTTGATGACAAGCGCCCAACAGAGAGGGACAAAGAGAAAAAATAGACAACTCTGTTTAGTCAGCATGGCCAGCCCTAGGCAAAAACCAAAGGCGATCGCCCAACCCCATTGAACGTTTCTTTTTTCAGCAAAATACCAATGGGTTAAACAAGTAAAACTCGCAACCGTCGCCACCACCAAGGTGTAATCGGTAATGTAATGGAGCCGGAACAGAAAAATCCGGGGCATCAGCAGGGTGATTGCGGCGGCATAACAGCCCACAGTTGGGTTAAACAAGCGTTTCCCAAGGCTAAAAACGGCCCAAATCAACACTCCGGTTAAGAAGAGATTCATTAACAAGGCCTGATCATTTCCCTGTCCAAAAAGCATTTGAAAAGGGGCCGCAAGAATGTAGGGGAATGGTGGATATTTCGTTGAGACCTGCCAAAACTCCTGCCAACCAGGAAAGTGGCGGATATTTTCGACAAAATTTAAACTGCCTGTGAGGTGATTCGATTGATCCCAGGCTGGCACCGTATTATCCAGATTCAACCACAGGCGATCGCCGAGATTAATTCCCAGCCACAACCCCAATAAAACTAACCCAGTCTTCCAAGGCGCTCTGGGTGATTTTGCGACCTGATCCTGCAATGTTAAAACTCCCCTGATGGATTTAGCCTAGCTGCAATGTATCGGAAAAAATCCCTCAAGGTAAAGCTTCTCTTTATCCTTGCCATAGACAAAAATAATTTCTCAAATCACCACACCTTGCTTGACCCTTGGGGCACTAGGATAAAATAATCCCCAAGCAAATCATCACCACCACAAACCCATGCCCTTTGATATTCCCGTTGAAACCCTCCTTGTTGCCACCCTCTATCTCAGCCTCAGCGTGACCTACCTGCTCGTTTTGCCTGCTGGTCTCTATTTTTATCTCAATAACCGTTGGTATGTCGCCAGTTCCATCGAGCGACTTGTGATGTATTTCTTCGTTTTCTTTTTGTTCCCTGGGATGCTACTCCTAAGCCCTTTCCTGAATTTCCGCCCCCGTCGTCGCGAAGTCTAAGGCTTTGCCGAATGAATTCTCCCATCCTTGCCAACTTCTCCCCCTAAAACCATGCGACGCATTGATATCTTGGCCATCAGTTTCGGTATTTTCATCGTGGGTGGGCTACTCTATGGTGGCCTCAAAGTTGCGGGCCTCGAAAGTTTAGATGCGGGGATCTGGTCCCAGGCATTGCTGGTAATTGTGGTGTTTGTCTGGGTGGGAACCTATCTGTTTCGGGTAGGAACCCGCAATATGACCTTTCATCAACAGCGGCGAGATTACGAAGAAGCAGCCCTGCAGCGGCGCTTAGATGAGATGAGCCCAGAAGAATTAGCCCAACTCCAGGCAGAACTCGAAGCAACGGAAGATCAAACTTCGCCAAAAAAGTAACGGTAATCTTTACCGAAGGGGGAGTTGGGGACGTACAATAACCCCTTGTGTGTTTTTATCGAACAAAATCATGACCTCTGTTTCTGAACGTTTCCGATCCCTCAAGCAGGCGGGCCAATGTGCGCTGATTCCCTTCATTACAGCGGGTGACCCAGATTTAGAAACGACAGAACAGGCCCTCAAAATTTTAGACGCAGCTGGGGCCGATTTTATTGAACTCGGCGTCCCCTATTCTGATCCCCTCGCCGATGGGCCGACAATCCAAGCGGCAGCAACTAGAGCCTTGAGTCGAGGCGTCACCCTTGAGCAAGTTTTAGCGATCGTGCAACGAGTCCATGGGCAATTAACAGCACCGATTATTTTATTTACCTATTACAATCCGATTTTTTATCGGGGCATTGATGCTTTTATGGCCCAAGTGGCAGCGGCGGGAGTCAAAGGTTTGGTGATCCCGGATCTGCCCCTAGAGGAATCCCAGATGGTGCTGGATGCAGCAACGAGCCATGGTCTTGATTTGATTTTATTGGTCGCGCCCACCAGTCCCACGGCGCGAATTGAGGCGATCGCCAAAGCCTCCCAGGGTTTCATTTACCTCGTGAGTGTGACGGGGGTCACGGGGGCGAGAACCTCTGTGGCCAGCCGTGTCGGGGAACTGTTGCCGAAGTTACGTCAAGTGACCGATAAGCCCATCGGGGTTGGTTTCGGGGTTTCGGATCCAGCCCAGGCAAGACAGCTAAAAGAATGGGGCGCGGATGGCGTCATCGTCGGCAGTGCGGTGGTCAAACGCCTCGCCACTGGAACGCCCGCCGAAGGTTTAGCGGCAGTCAAAGAATTTTGTGAGTCCCTCAAGGAGGCGATCGCCTAACGATGGGCCTGTTGTAGATCGAGAAAATGAAAGATCATTCGGGGTCAGTGATGTCTAAGGCCCCCCGAATAATTACCACTGTGCGGTTTGTCCCCTTGGCGATCGCCTCCGGAATATTTCCATGGAGCGCCTTTTGAAATAAGCTCTCTCGGCTGGCTCCCAGAATCACCAGATCATAGGTTTCTTCTTTGATTAAGCGGATTAAACTGTCAGCAATGTGGGACGAGCGAATGGGTAGAGGAATAATGGGAATTTCGACCAGGGGATCCAGGCCTCGCTTGGCCTGGACGAGCAGCGGAAAATGTTGGGGACGTTGTTGGGGTTGATAGACCTGACAGAGGCAAATTTGGGATGGCAGGGAATAGCGCACCACCTCTGGGGACAGGTGCAACAGTGCCGGAATGAATTCCTGGGCGCGTTCGGCGTTGGGGCCGCCAGCAATGGGAACAAGGGCGCGGATTTTTCCTGGTTGAGCCTTAAACTGGAGGGGATGGGCGTGGCTCGTTTTCACCAAAATCACATCACAGGGCACTTTTTTCACGAGATATTCCATTACACTCCCGAAGAGTTGCCCCCCTGGGTGGCGATCGCCTTGCCAACCCAAGATTAACCCCTGATCCTTGCTCGAAATTTCCTGGAGAATGGCTCCGGCCACATCGTAGGCGAGGATCACCTGGGTGTGGATTGAGATCCCCAATGTCTCCCCAAGGCGTTCGAGTTTTTCCATCAGATGCCGTTCCGGATAGGTGTTCATGTGGGCATCGGTGAGGGGATAGGTTGCTGCCACCTGCACCACATTTAGGCAATAGACCATGGCATTTTTTCCTTGGCAATGGCCGCCGCAAAGGTGATGAGGGCTTCGGCGGTATTGGGATTGGCGATCGCCACCCAGAGTTTGCGCTTGTAATTGTCGCTGGTGTGGGTTTGATAAACGCAATAGGACGGCGTGCGCTGTACCGCATGGTGACTTTTCCCAAGGAGTTCCTGGGCCTCGGCACGAATAATATCTGACCGGGTGATAATCCCCTGGAGCTGATCATTATCGACGACAGGTAGGCGGGAAATTTGATAGCGATTGAGCAGGTACAACACATCACTGAGGGAAGCCCGGGGAGAGACCGTAATCACCTTGCGTTGCATCACCTGGGCCACCGTTAAATTCTTGCCCTGGGCCGCCATTTGGGCCAAATCCCCTTGGGTGACGATGCCGACGAGCTTGCCCTGTTTTAAAACCGGAAAACCCCGGTGGGGTGATTCGGAGAGGATGGGGACTAAATCCTTTAAGTTGAGATGGCTTTCGAGGGTTTCTACTTCCGGTTGCATCACCTGAGCGGCGGTGAGATCCGTTAATACCTGGGGATTTTTTTCCTCCTCTAGGTGAATGCCGCTGGCCTCCAGGAGATATTCGTAGATCGAACCTTTAAAAATGCTTTCGGCTACGATGAGCGCTGTCACCGAAGCCAGCATTAAGGGGAGGACTAAATTAAAATCCGTGGTCAGCTCAAAGACAATTACAATCGCGGTCACTGGCACCCGCGCCACCCCTGTAAAAAAAGCCCCCATCCCCGCAAGGGCGTAGGTATATTGGGTCGCCTCTGGCACAAAGATCTCGGCACAGGTGCCCACCAAATAACCGAGGGCTGTGCCTAAAACGAGGGTCGGTGCAAATAGTCCCCCCGGTGCGCCGGAGCCATAGGCAATCAAGCTTAGGAAAAAATGGGCGACAAAGGCGATCGCAATTACCTGCCAGCCCGCATCCCCCGTAAGCAAAAAATCCCGTAGCCCTGCATTGTCCCGGAAAAAAGGCGGCAAAAACGCGACCACAGTGCCCGAAATCGCCCCGGCGATCGCCATCCGCACCCCCAAGCTCAAACGGAGACGACGATTAAACCCCAAAACCGTTAAGATCCCGCGATTGAATAAAGCCCCCAAAACTCCCGCCAAGCCCCCCAATAGCAAATACCAGGGGATTTCTGCCAGATAAAAATTACTTTGATTCGCCGCGTTTAATAGTTCTGCGGGCAAATTCAGATCCGAAGTGCCAAACCAACGGGAGACCACCGAACCTGTAAAAGAGGCAACGATCGCCGTTTCTAAGGTTAGCCCTGACATATCCCGCATCAGTTCTTCGACCACGAACAGTACCCCAGCAATGGGGGTATTAAATCCCGCCGCTAAACCCGCCGCTGCTCCGGCTGCAATCATTTGCCGTCGGTGGTTTGGGGTTGTCGGCAGCCATTGACTGAGTTGAGCTGCGAGAGCCGCACCGATATGGACACTGGGGCCGCGCCGTCCGAGGGTTAATCCGCCACCCAGAACCAAAATCGTGCCAATGGATTTAGCTAAGGCCACTTTCCAATTTAGCGGCAGGGGAAATTGGGCCAGGACAACCTTGACCTGGGGGACGCCGCCCCCCTTGGCTTCTGGGGCAAAGGTCTCTAGGAGATAGCCTGCCAACCAGCCGCAAACCACCCCAAATAGAGGCAGGATTAACCAGGCGCCGTATTGACGACTCAGGATGACCCGATATCCCCCCACGAAACCGATGCCTTGTTTGAGGAAAAGGGCCGCCAAACCGGAGATGACACCAATGAGGCAGGCTTCGATTAATAAATAGTTATTGTTTAAGCTGTGCTGGCCTAAGGATCGAAAAATCCACCAATTTCGCACAGAAGCCATGGCGATCGCCCGTAAGATGCTTCAAAAGATTCAGAAACGCTGGTTTCAGCTTTCCCCTAGCAGATTAGCACGATCTTTCCCCGGGCCTTCCAGGAAAATTTTTGGCAAATTTTAGCCCAATCGTTGACAAAAAAAACCTGACCTTGGCAGATCAGGTAGTGCATTTTAGAGATGTAAAAGCCGATGGGTAATGCATTCACTCCTTAACGGGGCAAGGCATATTTAAAATCAGTGGAACCCTGGTAGCCAGAAAGCTCTGCCAGGCGTTGCAGTGCTTGGGTGCCAGCATAACGTTCCCCATTAATCTCCCAGGTGGGGAATCCTTCTAGCCCAGCGGCGGCACAAACATCAGGCTGGCCATTTTCTCCTTCGGGGGCGCATTCAATGTAGGGTACTTTGGCAAAGGCTTCTTTCCCGAACAACTGTTTTTGGTCGTAGCAGTGGGGACACCAGTAAGCGCCATATTCTTTCGCCCCAATTTCTGTGAGGTGTTCGGCTAGGGCAATTTCTGCGGGGCCAGAGGTGGTGGTGATTTCCCAGCCTATGGGCGGTTCGGGGGCACGGTTGGGGACTTGGGTAATAATTTCTTGGCCCTGGTCATTGAGCACCGGGACGCTACCTTGGATATTGCGTTCGATACTGTTGTATAAGCCGAGGGTGCCGAGGGCGGTAATAATCGCCACCACAAAAATCGTCAGGAATACTTCACCCCAATCGTCCCAAAAGCGACCAAAGAGGGTTAACAGGAGAAAACTCGCGGCAAAGGTGGCCGAGGTAATGCAGTAGAGACAAACACCGCCAATTTTCGCAAAGAGAATGTACATCAGGTAGGCACTAAACAGGCTCATGGCGGTGGCACCAATGAGGAGAAAGAGCCATGTCCAATCTTCGTATTTGTTCCGCAGTTTTTTGTTGTCTTCAGGATTAATCGCCAGGGGCACTAGGGAAAAACCGGCCATGGCGAGATAGGCGATCGCCCCAAACAGTGACAAGGGCAAGCCAAAGACAAAGGCGTAGGGACTAGAGAGTACATCACTACAGCTCGCTGCTGCTTCTGTACCACAGGCCACCTCTGCCCCGAACAGTTTGGAGATCGTCAGGTAACTGGTGAGCAAAAAGCCAATGATGGCGATCGCCCCGATAATAGGGCGGGACCACTGATGGATCCAGGGTTGAGAACGTCGGCGTACCATAGCGCGTCAAAAAAATTCCAAGCAATAAATTGTCTACATCTTAAACCTGCGGGGCGACGGGTTGCAGTTGGCTGACTAAATGGCGCAGTTCCGGCAAAATGAGTTGTTCCATGGCTAACCGCACCGCCCCAGTCGATCCGGGTAGGGAAAATAAAATCATGCCTCGATAGGTGCCTGCCACCGCCCGGGAGGCGATCGCCCTAGAGCCAATTTCCTCGTAACTCAAGGCCCGGAAAATTTCCCCAAACCCCGGCAAGGTTTTTTCTAAATGTTTGGCCAGCATATCGTAGGTGTTGTCTCGGTGGGCGATGCCTGTGCCGCCATTGAAAATTAATGCTTCTAAATTCGCGTGGGCGAGGCTCTCCAAACGATGGGCGATCGCCTCTGGATCATCTCTAATCACCTCATAATCCCCGATTTCATGGCCTGCGGCGGTGAGTAATGCTTGAATTAACTGGCCGCTTTTGTCTGTTTCTGGCGATCGCGTATCGCTGACAGTGATAACCCCACAACGGACGACACGCGCAGCAGGATCAGGATGAGGTTGCAGCATGATCAGCAAAGATGATTAACAATGGTTGTGACAACAAACCCCTACAGGAGAAGTTAAAAAATGCTAGACGAACAGGCCAAAAAAACAATGCTCCTCCACATTCCCCACGCATTATATATCTGCGGTGTGCGGGATGGTGATGAGATGAATGGCTTTACTGCCAGTTGGGTGATGCAAGGTTCCTTTAAGCCCCCCCTCGTGGTCAATTGTGTCCGCTCCGATTCTGGTTCCCACGCCATGCTCAAAAAAACCGGCGTCTTTTCCCTGAGTTTTCTCGACGACTCCCAAAAAGATATGGCCGCCAATTTCTTCAAACCCAAACGTCGGGTCGGCAACAAATTTGAAGATGTGGAATTTTACGAAGGGGCTGAAACGGGCTGCCCCGTGATTAAAGATTCCCTTGGTTATGTGGAATGTAAAGTGGTCGGGGCCGTTGAACAAGGCGATCACACGGTCTTTGTGGGCGAAGTGATCGGCGCAGGCGTACATCGGGAAGGCAAAATTCTCGACCTAGAGAGCACGGGCTGGAGTTACGGCGGCTAAAAGTAAGGCTCTATTTTGCCGAAAACCGACCTAGTCTTTTAACAAAATTTTCCTGATTTAAAACGATGCCTCTGATTAAAGTTCAAACATCTTTACCGCCCGCTTCCCAAGGGGATGTAGAAGCCCTTTTGCTCAATTTGTCCCGCAAACTCGCGGCGCACCTCGGCAAGCCAGAAGCCTATGTGATGACCGCTTTTGAGGCCGGGATTCCCATGACCTTTGGGGGGTCGATTGATCCGGCTTGTTATGTGGAGATCAAAAGTGTGGGCACCATGGGCGATCGCACCCGCACCATGAGTGAAGACTTCTGTAATGAAATTCACCAGAGTCTTGGTGTTGCCAAAAACCGTATCTACATTGAGTTTGCCGATGCCAAAGGCAGTATGTGGGGCTGGAATGGTTCGACTTTCGGTTAACCGTAGCCGATGACCAAAGCGATTCAATTAAGTTTGGGTTTATCTTGACAAACGCCAACTAATCCCAAGGAGCTGCCGCATCTATAAATTTGGGGCGGCTTTTTTTTGCGGCAAAGCTCACAATCTTTAGGCGATCGCCGGAGGCAAATTAGGCAATTTACAGTAGTTAAAAATACTTAGAATGGGACAGTTTGCTGATGTCGGCAGGATCAAAGAAACATTTCCTGGCTGATTGTTTCACAAAACAATTTAAAAATCCGAATATCTGCGCCAAAATGCGGAAAAAGTGAGCTTTGACGTCCAAATTCAAGCTTTATTTTCGCTGAGATAGTACAACGATCAATAGCTAGTTCTGATCGCTGTTTTTTGCAAAGCTATCTCAATTTCAATCAGGAGTTCCGATGAAAAGTCAAACAAAACGCCTAAGACGCGCTTGTAGTTATCTCGTCCTCGCCCTTAGTGCAATGGTTCCCTCGGTTGCCCTCGCCGGCCATACCAATACTATTTTGCACACGATGATGGATGGTAGCGCAGAGGTGCCAGAAGACGGCAATATGGAAATGCTTGTCGGTGATGCCAATGGTGAAGGCCATGCCTACGTTTTTGGCATTGATAATGATCCGACTACCCTTTGTTATTCGATGACGGTCACTGGGATCCAACTCGTTCCCGTCGGCTCTGGGATGGCGGCCCATATTCACGAAGGCGCAATGGATGAAAATGGCCCAGTGGTCGCAGTTTTAGCCGGGCCAGAGGATGGCAATGCTGCGGACTGCCTGACAGAAGGGGAAGAAGGGAAATTTCCCACGGGTGAAACCGGAATTGTGCAACGTATTTTAGAGAATCCCAGCGATTTTTATATCAATGTTCATAATCCCCAGTTCCCGAACGGTGCTATTCGGGGTCAACTGAGTTCTATTCATTCCCATTCTCATTAGGGATAGGGCTTACAGTTTCACAAGATTTTCTGCTGAATTTTTTGGGGCGATCGCCCGCAGTTTCTTTTGTCTTTCCGAGGGGAATTTCATCAAAGACTGCGGGTTTTTCTGATTACTTGAAGCCTGGGCCAAACCTTACTGGAGGTAAGCGCCTTGGCTATCGGGGTGATCCATTTGGGGTAAGCCCATGCTGAAGTTCATTACCCGTGAGTCGAGGTTATAGCGGAGTTCACCTTTTTGGAGGAGGTCACGGATAAAGGCTTCTAGGTCGGAGCCGATCCGCCGCAGGTTGTATTCGGTTAAATCCTCGCCGCTGTTACTTTCCACGAGGGCATCGAACTGGCGATAGACTTTCTGGAGACTTTCTTCGGGCCAAACGAATTCGTTATCTGGATCGACATCCAAGGTGAGCACAGTTTCACTGGGGATTAATTCATTTTTCTGAATTTCGGCAGTGTAGATGCGGACGTGGCGGGTCGTGGATTTAAGCAGCATAGGACTTAACAGATAAGATGAAAATTATTCTGCAACAATTGCTATTGTGACATTTCCCCAGTGTACAGATAAAGTTTTCCTTGGTGCGGCGACAAACCATGCGCCAGGGTTACCAATCTTCCAAAAAATGAGGCTCCAGTGGAAACGTCTGGGGCAGCTTGTCATTTTCGGTGTCATTTTACTCAATCTTTGGGGTTGTACTGGGACGGAGGCTCCCCGGGAATTTGCCCCGGACGGTGAGGTGATCCAACGGGCGATCGCCACCAAACTTAGAAGCCATTACCAACAACTGAGCCAGACCATTAATGCGCCGCCGCCCAACTTGGAACTGAAAAATATCCAGGTCAAAAAGCTCGATTCTTTTTTTCTCCAGGCACTGCCGGTTTATCACCTCCAGGGCACCTATGATGTGGTACTGAATTTTCCTTCCCAGCGCACAGAAAATCGTCGCCGCAATCCCTTTGAGGTTTATCTCCAACGGCAACCGGAAGGAAAAACCTGGCGATCGCTCGAAAAAAATCCTCAGGGTTGGCGATCGCAACAACTCCCTCGATAGGCCTCATCCCCGTTTCCCTGACCCTCTACAATAAAAACAATCCGTCTTTGCCCGATTTCCCCGCCTATGTATGACGAAGAAGATTACCGTCCCGTCCGCCGTTTCCCAAAAGTCCCCCTAGACAGACGCTTTTGGGCTTTTTTTGTGGATTTTATCGTCGCTTGGATTGTCAGTGGCTTAGGGGGTTTAACCCTACAGTGGTTGGTTTTTCTCGTCGTCTGGTTTGGCCTGCGGGTCTTTCTCGTCAGCCGTAACCAGGGTCAAAGCCTGGGCAGTTGGGCCTTTGATATCAAAGTCATCGACATCCGTTACCGAGTGCCAGAAATTATCAACCTCAGCAAACGAGAAGGCATTTTAGGGTTTGCCGCCATGCTTGCCATGTATGGGATCCAAAGTTTTTTTCTGATGGGGAACGGCATTTCTTTGATTTTGTTAATCTCTCCCCTGTTGGCCTCCTGTGGCGTGGCGATCGCCGACGAAGAATTCAACCAAGCCTTCCATGATCGCATCGCCGAAACCTATATGATCCAAACCCAGCGCGGTTTTTCCCTAGATTTACGTCTCAAACAAATCCTTGCCGAGCTAAGACAAAATATGCAAAAATAGAAATTTGTGTGTAAACCTTAGCGATCCACAACCGCTAATCTAGTAAAAAATTATGGCAAGCAAAAAAGGCGTCCGCATTACCATCACCGTGGAATGCACCGAATGTCGCACCAATACCAACAAGCGCTCCAATGGCGTTTCCCGCTATACCACTAGCAAAAACCGTCGGAACACCACCGGGCGGCTCGAAATCAAAAAATTCTGCCCCCACTGCAACGCGCACACTGTCCACAAAGAAATTAAGTAGGTAATTCCTTTACCACTGAAATTTTATCGACAAATTTTTTATTTTTAACGTTATTTATTAACCATGGCCTACTACCGTAAACGTCTTTCTCCGATTCCTCCTAGCCAGCCGATCGATTACAAAGATGTCGAACTCCTCCGCAAATTCATCACCGAGCGCGGCAAAATTTTACCCCGTCGGATCACCGGCTTAACAGCGCGTCAACAACGGGATGTCAATACCGCCATTAAGCGGGCACGGATGCTGGCCCTGTTGCCCTTCATCAACAAAGAAGGCTAAAGTGATGCCAAGCAATTCTAGGTGTTGAGTTTAGGATTGCTCTTGTATAGTCGCGTTAGGCAACAAAGCTGGTGGAAAAAGGACAACTGATTGAGTTTCGGCTACAGGGAGAACGAGTACTTGCTGTCGCTGAGCGTCCTGAAGGAAAAAAAGATTGGATCGTAATCGATGGACGGGGGCAATCCCATAAGCTGCGTCCCCAAAGGGTTGAATACACCGTGGCGGGTTCCCCCTACGATCCAACTGAGATCCCCAGCTTTTTCACAGAGAGTCAGGCATTAGTTGATCCCGACAATCTGGCCGTCGCCTGGGAGTTTCTCGTTGAAGCCTCGGAACCGGCAACCCCAGAATCCCTCGCGCAACTTTTGTTTTCGGCCAAAACGCCCCAGCAATGTTATGCCTGTCATCTGATGCTGGCGGAAGATAAGATTTTCTTCAAACGCAAAGGGGATTTCTATGAACCCCGTGCAGAGGCACAGGTTCGCGAAATTCAGCATCAGCTAGAAGTTGAAGCTCAGAAAGAACGTGAAAAAACAGAATTTTTACAGCGGGTTAACCAGGCGATCGCCGGAGAAACAGTAACCTGGGAAGACAGTGATCGGCAACGTTTCGAAAGCCTAGAAAAATTTGTCCTCTACCCGGAGCAGTCAGCCAGAGCCGCCCACGACCTCCTCGAAATGCTGGGGCGATCGCCCACGACAGAACAGGCTTTCCGCCTCTTGGTCTCCCTTGGCTGGTGGAGTTCCCACGAAAATCTTGCTCTCCTCCGGAGCGGTTACCCCAGAAAATTTTCTCAGAAGGTACTCGATGTGTCCCATGCCCGCCTGTCAGCCTCGCCCGGTGATACCGATGAGGGGAACCGTATCGATTTAACCCATCTCAAGACCTACACCATTGACGATGAGAGTACCTCAGAAATTGATGATGGCCTCAGTATCGAAACCCTAGAAGACGGTCTCCATAAGGTTTGGATTCACATCGCGGATCCCACACGACTATTGAGCCCTGGAGATGAACTCGATCTAGAAGCCCGGCGTCGTAGTACCAGCCTCTATTTACCCACGGGGATGATCTCCATGTTCCCGGAAGAGCTGGCGACGGGGCCGATGAGCTTACGCCAAGGTCAGGTCTGTGCCGCCCTCAGTTTTGGGGTTTTGCTCACAGAAAACGGGGCGATCGCCGATTATGAAATCACCCCCAGTTGGGTCAAGCCCACCTATCGCCTCACCTATGACGATGTGGACGAAATGCTCCATCTGCGGATCCAGGCCGAATCAGAAATCGCTCTTCTTGCGGATTTTGCCCACAAACGCCGAAAGTGGCGAGATGCCCAAGGCTCCATCAGTATCAAGATGCCAGAAGCCTCCATTAAGGTGCAGGACGAAAACATTTTCATCGAAGTCCTCCATGCCTCCATGTCCCGGGAACTGGTCGCTGAAATGATGATCCTCGCTGGCGAAGTGGCAGGCCATTATGGGCGGACCCATGGTTTACCCCTGCCTTTTCGGGGACAACCCCAACCGGAACTGCCCCCCCAAGAGGAACTATTATTATTACCTGCTGGGCCTGTGCGCGCCTGTGCGGTACGGCGTTGTATGCCCCGCAGTGAAATGGGCACCAATCCCGTACGCCATGCCAGTTTGGGGTTAGATTCCTATATCCAAGTCACATCGCCCATTCGTCGTTACACTGACCTGTTGGCCCATTTCCAAATCAAGGCCCATCTGCGGGGGGATGAACTGCCTTTCTCGGTGGATGAACTCAAGGAAATTCTCTACAGCGTTGTTACTTCCAGTCAGGAAGCTGTCCATGTAGAGCGCCAAACCAATCGCTATTGGAGCCTCGAATACTTACGTCGTAATGCGGATCAAGTGTGGCAAGGGTTAGTCCTACGCTGGCTCCGGGAAGATGAAAAATTAGGCATTATCCTCCTAGAAGAACTGGGTCTAGAACTTCCCCATCGCTTTGAACGGGCCGTTGCCTTGGGCGATCGCCTGGAAGTAAAAGTCAGCCAAGCCGATCCCCATAAAGATGAAATTCGCTTCCGGGAACTGCTCGAAACGGAGATTGCGGCGGCTTCCTAGGATAGAAAGCAGTCAAAACATCAAGATTTATAACAGACTCTGCGGGTTCCCCATTGAGAAATATTGCAGTTCTCTGGAGAGCGTCCATTGTTTCTCCTGGGCATGGTAACCTCATAGCCAGCGAACTTGAAATGTTTTCGAACAACTGTGAAAGCAATGACTGCTATTTACTCTACAAAGAATCAAGTCAATCCCTGGGCAGAAGATATGGGTGAATATGTGGCCCAACTGCAACTCCATATGGCACTCCAGGCCAAGAATCTCGTGCCTTCCCTAGAACATCCCCAGGATGGTCGGCATCAGTTGCTTCATGAATCCCAACTCCACTTGGAAAAATTGGCTTCCCGCCAAATTGCCTAAAAAAATCTAGGGGTGATGCTCGGAATCTTATCGGGTTTAACTCCTAAAAATCATTGGGCCAAACAATCTTCTAGGCGTTGTAAAGCTCCCTGCCATTGGGCATAGCCAGCATCGTTCAAGTGGAGGCCATCGGTGGTTAGCTCCGACCGGAGTCCACCATTAGCGTCGGTGAATAAAGGATAAAGATTGAGGTAATTGACACCTTCTTGGGAGGCGATCGCCTGGAGTTGTTGATTAATACGAATGGCCCGGTCTTTGCGTAAATAACCGTGATTCGTGGGTAAAAGGGACTGCACGACGATCACTGACTCAGGATGTTGGCAGCGCAATTGACGAATGATTGCCCGCAAATTATTCAGTACCGTCGTCTCAGAAACTCCCTGCTTGAGATCATTGACTCCGGCCATGAGATAAATCGTGTCTGCTTGGAGGCCATGAAGCGTTCCGAGGCGCGCCAGGATTTGACTCGTATTTTCACCTGAAATCCCTTGGTTCAGCCAAATTTTAGAAGCCGGTAAAAGGTCATTGGGAAACCAAAGGCTCAGGGAATCCCCCAACAAAATGCCGAGGGACTGCCGCCCTTGATATTGGGCCGCTAAGTGTACTTCTTGGCTCAAGAGCTGTTGCCACTGCTGATAGGTGGGTTGGGGCGCGCCATTTGTCCATAGCCGGGTACTTGCCCCTGCCTTAAGGGCGGTTTGGATCTGTCCCCGTAATAAAGCATTGAGACGAAAAGTATAGAGTTGCGCCCCGGAACGAAAGCGAGGGCTAGCTAAATATTGCGGTGTCGCCGTTGCCCAAAGGTTGGTGGCCGTTGGATTGCTTGCCCTTTGGACACAGGTTTGGGGGGCGATCGCCTTGACCGAATGAACAGCAGTCGGCGTTCGGCATAATAAATTCGCAACTAAAAATAACGGTTCTGACATGGCAATTTCCAGGGCAAACACCTTCTAATTATTGTCCCAAAACGAAAAGTTGCTGATAAATCCGTCAAGAATAAACCCTTTAATGACCCAGGGGTTTGTTACATTAATCTGGTAAAACGCGACCAGGAAGCCTCTGGTTATTCTGCCCCGTTTTTTGACCGAAGCCAAACCTCCCCGGACAACTTTGGTCCCTACGCTTGTCGTTACCTTGTAATCAAAAATTCATGCCGTATTTTCAATCGTTCCTTCTCAACGCGCCCCCCGCCAGTGAAGCAGCGGAACCCTCCATGATTCTGGCTGCGGTGCTACTGAGCCTTGTGGTCATCTACTTTGCAAGTAAAGTGGGCGGAGAGCTTTGTTCCCGCATTAACCTCCCTCCAGTACTGGGCGAATTAGTCGGCGGAGTATTGGTGGGCGTATCTGCCCTGAGTTTACTGGTCTTTCCAGAAGGGGGCATCGAAGCGTCCCAATCACTACTGATGCAATTTCTGCAAAATACAGCCGGTTTAAGTCCAGAGGCAGCCCCGGCAGTGTTTGCCACCCAAAGCGAAGTGATTTCTGTCCTCGCAGAACTAGGGGTCATTATCCTTCTGTTTGAAATTGGTCTTGAATCGGATCTACAAGAATTGATTAAAGTTGGCCCCCAAGCTGCCATTGTTGCCGTGGTTGGGGTTGTGGCACCTTTTGCCGCAGGGACAGCAGGTTTAGTCTTTTTATTCCATCTCAGTACAGTGCCAGCGATTTTTGCGGGGGCAGCCCTCACGGCAACCAGTATCGGGATTACCGCGAAGGTGCTAGCAGAATTGGGTCAACTGACCACCAAGGAAGGACAAATTATCATTGGCGCGGCTGTACTCGATGATGTCCTCGGCATTATTGTCCTCGCTGTGGTTGCAAGCTTGGCGAAAACAGGAGAAGTGCAGGTTGTCAGCACCATCTGGCTCATTGTGAGTGCTGGGGCGTTTCTCATTGGTGCGATTATTGTCGGTCGCCTCCTGAGTCCTTTATTTGTCAGTTTGGTGGATGGGATGAAAACCAGAGGCCAACTGTTAACTGTATCCGTCGTTTTTGCTTTTGTGCTGTCCTACATTGCAACGGTGATCCAACTGGAAGCGATTCTTGGGGCCTTTGCGGCTGGACTGATTTTGGCGGAAACGGATAAACGGGGCGAACTAGAAGAACAGGTATTGCCGGTGGCGGATTTGTTTGTGCCGATCTTTTTTGTTTGCGTCGGCGCAAAAACAGACCTCAGTGTCCTCAACCCGGCTGTCCCCGCGAACCGTGAGGGATTAATTATTGCCGCCTTTTTGATCGTGGTCGCAATTGTCGGTAAGGTCATTACGGGCTTTACCGTCTTCGGCCAAGACCAGTTGAACAAGTTGGCGATTGGGGTAGGCATGATTCCCCGGGGCGAAGTGGGCCTTGTGTTTGCAGGGGTTGGTTCGGCCAGTGGCGCCCTCTCGGAATCGACGGAAGCGGCAATTATTATGATGGTCATCTTGACGACATTTATTGCACCGCCATTTTTGCGTTTGGTCTTTAAGGAACCCCAGGCGGCGATCGCCACTGGAGAGACGCCGGAGAAGCTACAATAATTCAGCCTTGGGCAACCATTGAAACATATCCTAAGCGACCCACGTCCCTTGGGAGAACGGTAGGAAGAGGTTTTATCTCTATCCACCGGAGTTGTTCTATATCTTGAGGGCGTGGCATTTTCCCTTGTGAGTCGAGGATTTTTAACTGTGAGATTTTTCTGGTTTTTTCTGACGCTACTGACGCTATCCACTTGGCAACTACCGGCTTGGGCAGGTCAATTGGTCTTTTGGGAATTTAATACCCAACGACGTCAATTGCAGTTTCGCACCAATGAACGGGTGCAGCCCGAAGCGCAACTGATCCCAGATCCCAGCCGTTTGGTGATTGATTTACCGGGCACTGTCCTGGGAAGCTCTACGGTCAATCGCAGCTATGGCGGCAAAATTACGAGCGTACGGCTAGGTCAGTTTGCGCCAGATGTCACACGGTTGGTGGTGGAATTAGCCCCTGGCTATACCTTAGATCCTGAGGCAATTCGTTTTGAAGGGCGATCGCCGACGGATTGGGTTGTGAATTTACCAGAACCGGAACTCATTCCTGTAGCTCCAGTAGCTCCCAGTACCCCAGAAATTTTCAACAATTCTGCCAATCCTGGAAATCCTAGTAATGCTGCTCCAGGTGAAGCTTTTTTTAATAACTTGGTGCAGGTAACCCAACAGGGATTCCTCGTTAACCTGGATCCCCGGCCCGGTAGTCGCATCACCACCGACCAAGATGGCGATCGCCTTACCTTTACCCTGCGGGATTTGCAATTGCCCCGGAGCTTAGAAAATCAGACCCTAGATGTTAACCGCTACAAAGTCCGCCAAATCAAATTTGAGCAACCCAGCCGTACCGAAGCCCGCATTACCTTAAATTTAGAACCCGGTAGCCCCCGGTGGCGTGCGCTGTATACCACCTACGGTGATGGCGGTTTGGTACTGCTTCCGGATGGGGGCACCAGTAGCCTAGGGGGAAGAGAAACCGGGGCGATCGCCGTTCCTACCCAACAGTCAGTCGCCACGGCTCAACCCCAACAAACCATCGTTGAAGCCCTAGAACTTGCCCGTAACAGTACCCAGTTAGTCATCCGTGGCAGCGATCGCCTCCAGGCCGACGGTGGTTGGAATCGTAACGCCGGCTTCTACCAAATTCGCATTAACAACGCCCGTCTTGCTCAACCTGTGCGTGGCCCCCAGTGGGGGGGAGATAGTCCCATTTCCCGCATTGCCATCCGCCAGGAAACGGCCAATACGGTGCTCGTCCAGATTGAACCCGCCGAGGGGGTACAAATTGGGAGTCTCAGTCAACCCAACGCTCAGTTCCTTGCCCTAGACCTCAATCGTCCCCAAACAACAAGTTCTCTGTTTGTGCCGCCGGCCCCAACGGCACCGCCCCCCACAACCCAAGCGGTACTGCCAAATTTTCGCCCGCCCCGGAGCAATATTATGGTCATGATCGACCCCGGCCACGGTGGTCGTGATCCCGGTGCTGTGGGGATTGGCGGCCTACAGGAAAAAAACGTGATTCTTCCCATCTCCCAGGAAGTAGCCCGAATTTTACAACAAAGTGGCATCACAGCCCGAATGACCCGGGATACGGATTATTTTGTCAGCCTAGAAGGACGTACTCAACTGGCTAACAATGCCAATGCCGATTTATTCGTGAGTATCCACGCCAATGCCATCAGCATGAGTCGCCCCGATGTGAACGGCTTGGAAGTGTACTATCACCAAAGTGGTCGAGCCTTAGCTGAATCCATCCACCGCAACATTATGCGACGGATCCAAATGCGAGACCGGGGTGTGAGAACGGCGCGCTTTTATGTATTGCGTAATACATCGATGCCTTCAGTGCTCGTGGAAACAGGTTTTGTCACGGGTCGGGAAGATGCTCCCCGCTTGAATGATCCTGCATTTCGGAGCCAAATGGCCCAGGCGATCGCCGCTGGCATCCTGGAATATATCCAAAACAATGTGCGCTAGCCCAGGGGGTTGCCAGAAAATCAGTAATTCGCCACAGAAATAAGCGCAAATACCTTAAAACTGCGCTAATCTTTGTTTAATTTATTTGGTGTGAACGAGAATCTATGGGCAACCAACAGCAACACCCCATTGGCATTTTTGACAGTGGCTTGGGGGGCATCACCGTCCTTCGAGCCCTTTACCGACAACTCCCCCAAGAGTCGATTATCTATTTTGCCGATACGGCCCGATTACCCTATGGTGATCGTTCACCCGAAGAGTTGATTCAATATGTGCGCGAGATTTTGACTTGGATGGAAGCCCAAGGGGTGAAGATGGTGGTGATGGCTTGTAATACAAGCTCGGCGATCGCCTTGGATGTGATCCGCTCAGAATTTAAAACCCCCGTTTTAGGGCTGATTCTTCCCGGAGCAAGGGGGGCAGTCAGTCAAGGGAAACGCATCGGAGTCATCGCCACCCAGGCCACAGTGAATAGCGGCGCTTACGAAAACGCAATTCTGGAAGCGAACCCAGAGGCGGCGGTGTGGCAAATGCCCTGCCCAGAATTTGTCCCCCTCATTGAGGCCAATCGCATTAACGATCCCCACACGAAACGTATTGTTCAGAAACGTCTGCAACCCCTCCTCGAACAGGGCATTGATACCTTAGTTTATGGGTGTACCCACTATCGCCACTTGTCTGGGGTAATTCAATCAATTTTGCCGAGCCATGTGATTTGTGTCGATCCGGCGGAATATGTGGTCAGTGCCACGGAACAGGAATTGGAATTGATGGGTTGGAAAAATCCCCAGTCACCATTACCAACCCGCTTTGCGGTGAGCGGTTGCCCAGACCAGTTCGCCCAATCGGCAAAGGGATGGCTTGGACATCAGCCCCTAGTGGAACAGGTGGACTTAAAAAACCTTATGGTGAATACATCGCCCCTTTCGATCACCAATGGCTAAAGGGCGATCGCCTGCCTGAAACAGGTGTCCCTACGAGCGATCGGGCCAGGGTAGACCCGCAAAAAAGAGCCGTTTTCTGCTGAAACGAATCCATTGCCATACAATATAGAATATGTAAATTTTCGTAAATTTCGTTTCCCTCGGCTTAATAATGATTTCAGCGACTACCCTTTTTTCTCCCGTCGAAGCCGACCTCAAGGAGCTCAGTGAAAATCTGACGCGGCTAATTAGCGCCCGACATCCGATTTTGGGGGCCGCGGCAGAGCATCTGTTTTCTGCGGGGGGGAAACGAGTTCGACCCGCCATTGTGCTTTTGGCCTCCCGGGCAACCCTAGGCGATCGCCCCTTGACCCAGCGGCACCGTCGCCTGGCAGAAATTACCGAAATGATTCATACGGCGAGCCTTGTCCACGATGATGTGGTTGATGAAGCGGCCCTGCGCCGGAGTGTGCCTACTGTTAACAGCCTTTTTGATAATCGCATCGCTGTTCTGGCCGGAGACTTTCTCTTTGCCCAATCCTCTTGGTACCTCGCGAATTTAGATAATCTCACCGTGGTGAAATTGCTCTCTGAGGTGATCAAAGACTTTGCCGAAGGGGAAATTCAACAGGGGCTGAACCGCTTCGACACCGGAATGAACCTCGAAATTTACATCGAAAAATCCTATTACAAAACAGCGTCATTGATTGGGAATAGTGCCAAAGCGGCGGCTGTTCTCAGTGAGGTTGACCCAGAAATTGGCGATCGCCTCTACGACTATGGCCGCAATTTAGGCTTGGCTTTCCAGATTGTCGATGACATCCTCGACTTCACTGGCTCTACTGATGTTTTGGGGAAACCCGCCGGATCTGATTTAATCGGCGGCCACATCACCGCCCCAGCCCTGTTTGCCATGGAAGAACATCCCAACCTAACCCAACTGATCGAGCGGGAATTTGCTGAAAATGGTGACCCCGAAAAAGCCCTCGAAATTGTGCGCAACAGTAATGGGATCAGTCGCGCTAAAGAACTTGCAGCCCATCACGGTCAATTGGCTCGCCACAGTTTAGAGTGCCTAGATCCGTCTCCCTCTAAAGATGCCCTCACGGATCTCATTGACTACGTTTTGGGCCGGATGTATTAGGCCGTACCCTGAAGTAAAAAAGCAACCTGAAACAAGGCGACATCCAGTTGCAATAATTGACCATGGCACGACAGCGTAAAAAAGCCGATCTCCCGACAAAAACTTGCACCGTTTGCGGACTGCCATTTACCTGGCGCAAAAAATGGGAAAAATGCTGGGATGACGTGAAATATTGTTCAGAGCGGTGCCGACGGCGGCGTAACCAAGGGTAATTTTCTCCTAGGATGAAAGGGTACGCTTCCCTCTGTTCAACCATGAGAACGATCGCCAGCATCAACGACAAGATTCTCTCCCACCAGGCCGTTGTCTGGACGGTGTCTGAAGTGAAAGCACGGGTGGCGGAATGGGGCATCAAAAAAATTGCTGAAACCGTTGATGTGGTGACTACGGGTACCTTTGAGCCGATGGAATCTTCGGGAGCAATGCTCAACCTGGGCCATACGGATCCCCCCATTAAAATTCGCAAATGCTGGCTCAATGGGGTGCCTGCTTATCCTGGTCTGGGGGCGGTGGATATTTACCTAGGGGCAACCATGATGGAAGATCCCCTGGAAAATGAAGCGGCGGAAATTGGCGATCGCCCCCTCTCCCAGAAAGGCGGTGGCCATGTGATTGAAGATCTGATCGCGGGTAAAACCGTCCATCTCCATGCCCTGGGCCATGTGACCGATTGTTATCCGCGCGCCACCTGGGACAATACCCTCACGAAAGATCAAATTAATCAGTTTTATCTATTCAATCCCCGCAATCTTTATCAAAATTTTATTGTGGGTGTTAACGGTGGCGATCGCCCCCTCTATACTTACCTCGGCCCCCTCCAGCCCCATTTGGGAAATGCCGTCTATGCCTGTGCTGGAGCAATTTCTCCTTTGTTAAATGATCCCGATCTAGAGTTAATTGGGGTCGGCAGCAAAATTTTCTTGGGGGGCGGTATTGGTTATGTGGCCTGGGAAGGCACCCAGCATTTTCCCCTCCAGAAACGTCTGGGCAATCGCACCCCCCTGGGGCCAGCCTCCACCTTGGCTTTGATTGGCGACGCAAAACAAATGGATCCCAAGTGGGTACGGGGTTGTTATTTCACCAAGTACGGCCCTTCTTTAATGTTGGGCGTGGGGGTGCCCCTACCAGTTCTCCACGAGGAAGTCATCGCCCACTGTGCCGTCCAAGATAAAGAAATTGTCGCCCCGGTGATGGATTTTTCGATTCCGCGCCGGGTGCGGCCCACCTTTGGTTTGGTGAGCTATGGCCAGCTCAAAACTGGGAAATTAACCATTGAGGGAAAAACCGTAAAAGTCGCGCCGGTCACGAGTCTATATCTCGCGGATCAAGTGGCAGAAACCCTCAAACAATGGATTCAAGCCGGAGATTTTACCCTCACCGAACCCGTGGCAACCATCAGTGGCGATCGCCCCTTTTTATCCCAAGACCAATGGAGCCAGCGTTTGTAATACTGCCGAAAAAAGCCACCATCCTGAAACGGCGGTGACCATCGATCATTTTTTAGAAAACAGAATTTTCCCAGTAAATTTTGCTAGCTCATGGTGGCATGACTAGGGCCATAGTCCGCACGCACTTGACGGGGAAGTTTACCTTGAATCGTGCCTTGATAGTCTCCTTCTGGTGCCATGCCGATTTCTGTGGCAGAACGGTTCAGGAGGGACATTTGACGATTTTTAATGGCGTGGTGATGGCGCATCATTAATGCACGGGCTTGTTGTTGGGTTCTCATGGTTTTGCTCCTGACCGACCGCGAAACACGGGGGATTTGTGTTTTATGCTTTGTCCCCTACCTCATTATATTTTATTTTCTGTAAAATTTGATACAGAAAACATATTTTAATAAGAGCAACTGGCCTTTTTGACAAAAAAAGTTGGGAGAAAGCAACCTTGCTAGCTGGCAGGTTCTTGCGATCCCCTAGGGCAATCAGTATGATCTGGTGAGGCTTTACGCAAACTTTCGCGAGTACATTGGGACTTCATGGGTAATCAAATGGCATCTACTCCCCCGTTAGAGAGCAGTGATCCGATTACGGCAGCCTTGCAGCGGGCCCATCAGGCTTCCCTAGAATTAGAGTTACTCAAAGGTAGTGAACGTCATCTGGGTATTGAGGCGATCGCCACCGCCCTAGAGGCCAATATTTCCGTCATCCTCGAAGCGAATACCAAAGATTTAGAGGCCAGCCGCGAAATGGCCGTGCCAAAGTTGATTCTGGATTGGTTAAAGTTGACCCCCGAACGGCTGCAAAAAACAGTGCGTCTGCTGCGTCAACTGCCAAAACTGCCCGATCCGCTGCAACGGGTGAAAAATGCGACCTATCAAATTAGTGGTTATCAGACCTACTCTCAACGGATGCCCCTGGGGGTGATTTGTCTGATCCATGAAGCTTTGCCCGAATTAGGGGCGATCGCCGCTGGACTTTGTTTAAAGACAGCCAATAGCCTCGTGATTCGCGGTTGCGGTGATGCCAGCCATACCAATCACCTGATCGCTGAGATTATGCAAACGGCCCTTGCTGACCAGGGCTTACCCGCAGGCTGTTTAGAATCTCTCTCTTCTGAGGAAGGTTGTACCGTACAACAGCTAGTGGCCCAGGATCGCTACTTGAACCTGATCATTCCCTATGGCCGTCCCAACATGATTCAACAGGTGGTGCAACACGCCACCACCCCTGTCCTGAGAACCACCGTAGGCAATTGCTACCTCTACCTCGCCCCCAGTGGTGATCTGGAATTGGCCAGTTGGGTGATCCAAGACAGCCATAATTACGAACCCGATGCCGTCAATGCCATCGAAAAAGTCCTGGTGTGTCCTGAGCAGAAAACATCCCATTTAATTAGTCTATTTAAATCCCTCCAAGAACAAGACTTTGAGCTACGGGGGGATGCGTCCCTCGTCGAAGAATTTCCTGAACACCTCGCCCCCATCGGTACCGAAGAAGAATGGCAACAGGCTTATTTGGAGAAAATTGTGGCGTTTAAACGGGTGCCGGATCTGGCCGCAGCTATCACTGAAATTAATTGCAACTCCGGTGGCCATGCTGATTGTATTGTCACGGAGTCCTACCATGAAAGTCGGCAATTTTCCATGGGCCTCGATAGTGCTTTGATCTATATCAATGCCTCCCCTTGTTTTTCGCGTCATCCCCTGGGGAGCGATTCGGTATTTCTTGGGGTCTCGAACCAAAAGGGAAATCGCCGGGGTTTAATTGGCCTCGAAAGTTTTACGACCATTAAACAGGTGGTTCAGGGGGATAGCACCCTCTAGGTTTCAACGCCTCAAAGAACGCTGTCTCAATGGAGATGGCCTTTGTAAGCTTAAAAAGTTAAGGACAAGATTTATGTTTAAAGCGATCGCCCTCAGTTCTGGTATTGCCGTGGCCCTGACCTTTCCGGCGATCGCCCAGTTTCCCCGCCAAAGCGATCGCCTCCAACTGGTCTACCCCCCAAACAATCACCAAACCAGCGCCACCCAGATTTTCTTGATTGGCTCAGCCCCAGCGGCGGGCACCGTGGCGATCAATGGTGAACCGATTACCCGGAGTGACTTGGGTCATTTTGCCCCCAGTTTGCCCTTAGCGGTAGGTCAAAACCAAATCACCCTGACCTATCGTCAGCCTTCGGGACAGACGGAAACAAAAACCCTCACCGTTGAGCGTTTGGCTAACAATACAATGCCGCCCAACCAACTCGAAGCCCCTTTCCCGGCGGTGGATATTGCCCGGCAAGCCGACGAGACAATTTGTTTCCAAGTCCAGGGGCCAGCCCAAGCCCAAGTTAGGGTTGCCCTCGGCGGAAAATCTTTTCCCCTACAACCCCAGACCACGGTGACGCTGCCCAGCAATGCCGCCGTCTTAACCCTAGAGAATGAAGCCCCCGCCGAAGTTTTTACGGGAACCTATGGGGGCTGTCAGCGCTTTACCCAAGGCGGGAACCTCGGCCAAGCCCGTTACCAGATGAATGTCCAGGGGCAAACCAGTACCGCCACCAGCCCTGGTCGTGTAGAAATTTTAGACGCCCAAAATACTGAGGCGATCGCCGTCACCAGTTTAGCTGGGGTGGCCCGCACAGGCCCCAGTACCAATTTTTCCCGCCTCACGCCTTTGCCCCAGGGAACCCAAGCCTTGGTTACTGGTAAAGAAGGGGATTGGCTGCGTTTAGACTATGGCGCTTGGATTCGCGCTTCGGAGACCAGACCGATCCAGGGTGCAGTGCCGCCGACAACATTGATTCGCAGCCTGAGATCGCAAACCACCGCCACAGAAACAAATGTCATTTTTCCCCTCCAAAGGCCCGTACCAGTTACCGTCAGTCAAAATGATGACACCTTTAGCCTGACGCTCCACCAGGCGATCGCCCAAACCGACACCATTTACCTAGACGAAAGTCCAATTATCCGCCGCCTCGACTGGGCGCAGATTGATCCAGAAACGATCCGCTATGATTTCCGCCTCAAAACAGACCAACAATGGGGCCATTCGCTCCGCTATGAAGGCAGCAATTTAATTTTGTCCCTCCGGCACCCACCACAACTCCAGGGGAATTCGCTCCGGGGCGCGACCATTTGGCTCGATCCTGGCCATGGGGGGGCTGAATCCGGTGCCTTGGGGCCAACGGGCTACCCTGAAAAAGCAATTAATTTGCTCATTTCCCAAAAAATTCAAAAACAACTAGAAGCCAAGGGCGCGGAAGTAATCCTCAGCCGTACCACGGATCAAGATTTATCCTTGGGTGATCGCCAGGCCGCGATCCGTGACCTCCAGCCCACTTTGGCTCTGTCTGTCCATTACAATGCCCTGCCCGATGCGGGGGACGCAGAAAATACGGTGGGCATCGGAATGTTTTGGTACCATCCCCAGGCCCATGACCTGGCGCAGTTTCTCCACGACGACTTAACGACGCAGTTAGGCCGTCCCAGTTATGGTGTTTTTTGGAATAACTTGGCTTTGACCCGGCCCCAGGAAGCTCCGGCGGTCTTGATGGAGTTGGGTTTTATGATTAATCCCACGGAGTTTGAGTGGATTACCGATCCCCAGGCCCAGGAAGAACTCGCCGGGGCGATCGCCAAGGCAATTGAAACCTGGCTGCAAACCAAGGCGATCGCTCAATAATCCCTAGGGAGCCGCCGGGGCGATCACCGCATCCCCTAAACCGACTTCCCGCTTCAGTTGGGCAAAGGCACGATTGTAATCGGTGACTGCCTGGAGATAGTTGCCCCGGGCCGTATTCAGACCCGTTTGGGCAGAGATCACATCGGTTTGGGTGCCGACCCCCGCATTAAAGCGCAGACGAGCCAGGCGTAAACTTTCTTCTGCTAAGGTGACTGCGGCGGCTGCCGTCGTGATGTTTTGTTCGCTGGCTTCAAAGTCATAGTAGGCTGTTTCCACCGCCAGGCGAATTTGGTTTCTTTGGTTAGCAAAACGATTTTCGGCGATCGCCTGATCAACTTTTTCTTGATTTGCCCGGGCGGCCGCTGCACCCCCATCAAAGAAATTCCAACGCATCCGGGCCCCAACCGTTAACCCATCGGCGGGGCCAAGGCTATCATCAAACACTTCCAAGACATCATAATTCGCAAAAACGCTGACTAAAGGTCGAACGGCAGCCAATGCAATCCGTTCCTGGTAACCATCAACTTCCCGCTGGAGGAGCTGCTGGCGCAATTCTTGGCGGTTTTGCAGTGCCAGAACAATGGTTTCTTCTAAAGAAATTTCCCATCTTCCAGCGAGGTTAATCTCATCGGCGGTGCGGGGATCGATGGTCGGCTCCAAACTCAGGAGTTGAGCCAGTTGACGCCGGGCGGTTCTTTGGGTGGCTTCAGCCCTGGTAAGCCGCTGTTGGGCGCTGGCGAGTTCGACCTCGGCCCGCAACACATCAAATTTTGTGCCCAAGCCTGCCTGTTCTAGTAGGGTGGCATCCCGTAAACTCTGGGTGGCATCAAACACCGAACTTTGTTCAATGACCACCTGGGCGTCGGCACTCTGGAGGTTGTAATAGTTCACCGCAGCGGCTAGACGAGTTTCTTCGGTGAGGCGCTCAATGTCTAGTTCGGCAATTTGCAATTGGGTCTGGGCCGCTTCAATTTGCGCAGAGCGACGCCCCCCGGTATAGATGTCATAGCTGACTTCGAGACGGCCATTGATCGCTGTGGTCGCGTTGTTGTCTCTGCCTAGGTTCCGGGCCTGGAGTTCTCCGTTGGCGCTGTCGGTGCGGGTAATGTCGAATTGGTTGCTGAGGTTTGGGTATTCGGCGGCGATCGCCTCTTGCACAAATTCCTCTGATCGGTCGTAGTTCAGACGGGCTTCCTGGAGTGTTTCATTGCGCTCTAGGGCCAGACGAATTGTTTCTTCTAGGGTGAGGTCAACAACATTATCAGCCGTCACCGCTGTGGCCTCCTGGGGGACTGTCACTGCCGGATTCTCAATGGGTTCTAGAAGCTGATTTAGATCTTCATTAATCACCCGATCCGGCGGTAAGGGTTGCACAAGGGGAATTGTCGGGTTTGTCTCTGCGGTGGGCAGCGTTACATCGACTCCCGTTGTTGAGGGGGTTTCTGTGGCATCTCCCTGGGCGAGGAGGGGCGCAGGGGCCTGGATGGTGCCGAGGTGAGCAGTCGGCGTTAAATCGAGATCTGCGGCAGGTAGGGGCAGAGCCGCCAGGGTTGTGGGCTTGCTGAGACCACCGAGGCTGGGTAAAAAGGCTGCTGTATCGAGGGGATCAACGCCAGGAGTGGCCAATGGTGGCAATGGCGCCTGGGGGGCCTGACCGACGGGAGGCTCTGGCGTAGCGATTTGCGGCGGGGTTGTTTGGGCGATCGCCACCCCACCACCAGAGAGGACCACGAGGCCACTGGTACTGAAAGTAAGAAAATCTCGAAAAGCGAACATTAGCTTCTAAGGGTCCAGCTGAAAATAGTTTAAAAATTGCCCACTAGCGAGCTTGGCAACGGGAAAAATTGCGCGGCCTAGGAGCTAATGACTTAGTTTAAGTCAAAAAACTTTAAACTACTACTTGTCACTAAATCCTCCGGCAAAAACCAATTGATCTAACCAGAAGAACTGAAACAAACCATTGGAATGCCTGCAATTTTTCTGTAATTGAATGGCATTGGCCGTGGTTAAGCGTTAGCTGCGCATCCCACAAGCTTTTATGTCGTCACCAAATAAAGCACTTAAATTGGGCGATTTTTGCCCCTTTATTTTTTTGACGACCAACGGCATCAATAACAGTGATGCAACTTACTAAAGCCGCATAATCTCAAAGCAAAACCTAGTGAGTTTCGGGGCGATCGCCAATTTCGGTGATTTCTCGACCACCAAAAATTGCCTCTGGATGGCGATACCATTTGAATTCCAATAGATTAAAAAACGGATCTTCGAGGAAAAAAGTACGATGTTCCGTTAATTTTCCTGGAAACCGGAGACGGGGGCGATCGCGGAAGGAGAGTTGATAGTTTTCTGCCCGATTTAAGACCTGTTGCCAATCCTGTTCATCGAGAAAATTTAGACCAAAATGGCGCGGATAAACGCTCTTTTGGGGGCGGAGGGGTTCCTTGGTGACATGGGCCACCAGTTGATGACCAAAGAAGTTAAAAATCACCGCCCCGCTATTTTCTCGTCCCACCGTGCAACCGAGGGCATCGGCATAGAATTTTTTGGCGACAACTGGGTCAGTAATCGGAATTGCAAGGTGAAACAGGAGGCGATCGCCCATGGCAATTTTTTCTCATAACGAAGATCATTTCCCCATTGTAGAGGGATTTTTCTCAGCACTTTTTCGGCCCTAACGTAGGACTTTAGTCGGCAGCTCTTCTTCTACAACCACCGGGCGGGGACGCTTGGTGCGGGGGGTACCCAGTTCATGGAGCAGGGTATAAAAACAGGGAATAATAAAGAGGGTCAACACCGTTGCCAAAGAAAGGCCGGAGAAGACCACAATCCCCAAAGGCTGAAGAAATTCTGAGCCTTCGCCAATGCCCAGGGCCAGGGGAAATAAGCCCAAGACCGTCGTAATTGTTGTCATAAGAATCGGCCGGAGACGCTGGGGAGCAGCTTCTAAAATCGCCGCCCGGTAACTAAGGCGATCGCGTTCTCGAATTTGGTTCGCCAGTTCTACCATGATGATCGCGTTGTTAACGACAATCCCCACCAAGAGCACCGCCCCAACAATCACCGTCGCCCCAATTGCCGTTTGGGTAACAAATAGACCCAAAATGCCGCCTGCCAAAGCTAGGGGCACCGTCAGCATGATTACCAACGGATCGATGAGGGAGTTGTATTGCACTGCCATCACCACAAACACGAGGAAAGCCGCCATCCCCCCAAGGAGTTGGAGGGCCAGTTGGATTTGACGATTGGTTTCTGCTGCCGAACTGGGCAAGAGGCTCACCCCTGCTGGCAACTCAAGACCAGCAATGATTTGATTTACTTCGCTGAGGGCGTCACTCAGGCTGGCCCCTTCGACGAGATTTCCTTCGAGGATCAACACCTGTCGCTGGTTAATGCGTTGGATTTCCCCTGGGGCATCACCGGAGGTAATGGTGGCGAGATCCCCCAGTTGTACTGGTTGTCGGGTGCTGGTAAATAAAGGAATACTCCGTAATTGGGCGGCCCGTTGAATGGTCTGGGGTTCGAGTTGGACACGGATATCCACCAGGCGATCGCCCCGTTGCAGTTGGGTGGGCACAGAGCCATCGAGGGCCGTTTGAATCGTGCTGCCAATCGCTTCGGCAGAAAGTCCTAGGGCGGCGGCCCGTTGCCAATCGGGGCGGATTTGTACTTCCGGTTGGGGAGGCGCCGCATCGGGTTCATAGCTGGCGAGGGTTGCCTGGGACTCAAGGGCAGCTAAAACCTGTTCTCCCGCCTGCTCAAGGATGTCTGTATTTGCACCTTGGAGCATCACATCCACATCGGCCCGGGACGGAGAATTACTCAAAATCAGGCCCCGCACACTGCCCGGTCGCATCCGAATCGAAGTGCCAATCGCCGGAATTTGTTCGGCCACGAGCTGATTGACGCGGTCGGTGTAGGCTTGGACATTGCTACCAGCTTTGAGGGTGACACTACTCGATCCCCGTAGGGCATTACTGACCGTTGAAGTGCCGAATAAAGCCCCCCCGGAAGTGGTAAAAACATACTCTGTTTCTGGTTGAGCGAGCAGCAACTCTTCTACAGCTTGCATGACTGTGCGGTTTTCTTCGACCGTAGTGCCTGGGGGGAAGGCCGCCCGTAATTCCGCTTGGCCTGTATTGATCCGGGGTAAAATTTCCTGGGGCAATTGGCCCACCATCCACAAACTGCTGCCCCCAAAAATGGCGATCGCCCCGGCAATCACCAATAATTTCCGCCGCAGAATCAGGCCCAAAACGCGACTATAGAGGGTCGTTAAACGGCTGATAAAAGCACCAAACCACTGAATCGGCAGCGCCCGCTGAAGATTGCTTGACCAACGTACCGCGAGTAGTCGTGAAGAAAGGGCGGGTACCACCGTCAGAGCAATAATCAGAGAAGCGGCCACTGAGAAACTGATAGTTAGAATCAGTTCGCTAAAAATCAGCGCTAAAAAGCCCCCCACCAACAGAAAGGGCAACACGGAAACCAGGTTTGTCGTCGTCGAGGCAAATAGGGCCGATTCCAATTCCTGACTACTGGCTTCGACGGTGCGTTGCAGTTTCCGGCGTGAACCATGCTCGGATTTCACTTTTTCGGCCCCAGCGGTGATATTTTCGAGCATCACAATGGCGTTATCCACCACGACCCCGACCCCCAGGGCTAGGCCCCCCAAACTAAACACGTTGAGGGAGAGATTGAAGGTAAACATCAAGATCAGTGCCGTCAACGTCGCCAAGGGAATAGACAAAACAATAATGAGGGTTTGGCGTACTGAGCCTAGAAACAATAAAACGGCGATCGCCGCGAGGGTTGCCCCGGTCAGTCCTGAAACCGCCACATTCTGAATTGAACTGCGGATAAACACCGACTCGTCTAAGGTTGCCGTACGATCCATATCCGCAGGGATCAGGCCGGATTGTTGCAGTTCTGCCAACTTCGCTTTCACCCCATCCACCACTTGCACCGTGTTGGCATCGGGTTGTTTCTGGACACTCACCTTCACCGCTGGTTGGCCATTGAGGGTAACGACTAACCGCTCCTCCACCGTGCCATCCGTAATCTGGGCCACATCCTGGAGGGTGATCGTCTGGGGATTTTCTGGGGTGCCCAGGCGGATCGGTAAGTTACGAATTTCCGTTACGTTATTAAATTGTCCCAACAGGCGGGTGAGGGATTCTTGATCACCGCCCCGCAGTAAACCACCAGAAGCATCTTGGTTTCGTTCCCCCAGGGCGTTGAGGACGGTGGGGACATCTAAACCCAGGGCTTGGAGGCGTTCTAAATCGAGGTTGACTTGGATTTCTTCTTCAACCCCACCGGAAATATCCACATTGGCAACCCCCGGCACCCGGATTAATTCTCGCGCCAGGTCATTATCGGCAAAAATTCGTAGATCCACCGGCGCTAGGGTACTGGAGGTTAAGGCCATCTCGTAGACAGGCAACTGGGACGGATCAAATTTAAATACCCTAGGTTGGCTGATATTGTCGGGGAGGGAATTGCGCGCCCGGTTAAGGGTTGCTGTTGTGTCGTTCAGGGCTTGATCGACATCGGCGCCAGGCTGAAAAAAGAGATCGATACTGATCCGGCCTTCCCTGGTCTGGGAAAAAATTTGAGTCACCCCTTCCGTGGCGGCGAGGGCTTCTTCGAGGGGTCTGGTAATTTCGTTAACGGCCACTGCGGGGACGACCCCAGGGGCATCAGCCCGTACACCAATACGCGGATAGGTAATGGAAGGGAGTAAATCCACGGGCATCCTGAAGATGGCATAAAATCCCATCACCACGACGGCGATCGCCAACATCAGGGTGCCGATATGACGCCGGATGGCGAGGGTCGTCAAGCTTAGATTTGATTTTGCGCTCATGGCGGATGTACCGGGAAATTGGACAAGAAGAAGCTACTTTTTAGACATTAGGGAGCCATCTTTGGTTCAAAATTTGTCAATTTAGCCAAAAAACCGCTACCTCCTGCAAATCACCCTAAGATGTTAACTTTTTTAGCAACCGGTTGACTTGTTCTTGTATTTCATTTCTGACATTCCGAAAAATTTCGGGAGGCTGCCCATCGGGATCTTGAATTTGCCAATCTTCAAAGAGGGGCCGTGTCACCCAGGCGGCGGGCAGATTGACCCCACAACCACAGAGGGAAATCACCGCATCGTAATCTTCTGGGTTAAATTCGGCTAAAGCATTAGAGGTTTGCGGCGTCAGATCAAGACCCACTTCAGCCATGATGGCGATCGCCCCTGGATGGACCCGCGAAGCTTCGAGACCGGAACTGTGGACGATCACCTTGTCTGCACCGAGATGTTTCGCCCAACCCTCCGCCATTTGAGAGCGACAGGAATTGCGCCGACAGACAAACATAATTTTTTTCATGGCAGCTTTTGCTTCCCTAAAAATTGCACGAATTAAGACAACGGGGATCGGGGAGCGTCGCTTTTTCCGGCTCCCGGGGAAACCAAAAGGCGGTTTTCTGGCACACCTTCACCAACATCAACATCACTGGCACTTCGATCAAAACCCCCACCACCGTGGCGAGGGCAGCCCCAGAATTTAACCCAAACAGCACCACTGCCGTGGCGATCGCCACCTCAAAATGATTACTCGCCCCAATCAAGGCTGCTGGAGCTGCATCTTCATAGGTAAATCCCAACTTCTGGGCCGCAACATAGGCGATCGCAAAAATGACATTGGTTTGGATCAAGAGCGGGATGGCGATCAGCAGAATGTGGAGGGGTTGATTAATGATCAATTCCCCCTTGAGGGCAAAGAGCAGTACCAAAGTTGTTAGTAATGCCAGCACTGCCACCGGGGTGAGAAACTGCAAAAACTGGGTTTCAAACCAGGCCCGACCATAGCGACGCAGCAGCCATTGCCGACTCAAGATGCCCGCCGCTAACGGTAAGCCCACATAAATCAAAACCGAGTACACAATGGTTTGCCAAGGTACCGTCAGATTATTCGTCGCCAGGAGCCATTTCCCCAAGGGCGCATAGACAAAGAGCATCATCAAAGAATTTACTGCCACCATCACCAAGGTGTGACCCTGGTTGCTGTAGGACAGATAGCCCCACATCAGCACCATCGCCGTACAGGGGGCAATTCCCAACAGAATACAACCCGCGATATAGGAATCCGCCAGGGCAATTTCTGTCCCCCGAATGATCTCCGTGGCGCTGAGCAAAGGCCGAAATAAATACCCCAGAAAAAACTGGGCAAAAAAGACCATCGTAAAGGGTTTAATCAACCAATTGATCACCAACGTGAGGGTCACTGGTTTTGGCGTTTGGGCTGCTTTGACGGCTTGGGAAAAATCAATTTTCACCATGATTGGGTACATCATAAAAAACAGACACACCGCAATCGGCAACGACACATTGTAGAGACTGAGGGCATCGAGGCTTTGGGCGATCGCCGGAAAGAGACGACCGAGCAAAATCCCCGCAACGATACAAAGGGCCACCCAGAGGGTCAGGTATTTCTCAAATATATTGAGCTGCCCCCCTGCCTGCACCGCCTTGGTTTTAACCATGACTACAAAAATCCTGCTGAGGCTTACAGGACTCAATATATCAAAAAAAATTGATTTATATTCTGGATTGAGGTTTTAATCAGCACAGGGACGAGCAGGTAAAATTTCCCCAAAACGCCGATATGCTGCCAAATAAGATTCTAGGGCGATAAATTGGGCCAAATTCAGCCGATAGTAAATCCAGCGGCCTTCTTGTCGGGTCAGTACCAACTCACTCTCTTTAAGGATTTTCAAGTGAAAAGAAAGTTTAGACTGCTTTAGATCCAAGACATCACACAATTCACACACACATAATTCTTGGGCGCGCAACCGTTCCAGGATCTCCAAACGAATGGGATCTCCTAAGGCTTTGAAGCCCTGCAAAATTAAGGTTAGGTCTTGGGTGAGGGACATTAAATCAAAAATAATTGATGCTTTATGGTTATTCGGACAGCAAACTTAAGCGGACTGTTTGTCCAGTTTCCAGGGGGCGATCGCCTTGGACAACATACCGTTCCCCGGCACTGAGGCCACTCAAGATGGCGACCATGCCATTATCTTCGGGGCCGACCTGCACCGGACGCGCTTGCACAGTTGTTGTTTCTCCTTGGGTAACAGGCACAAATACCGTCGTCTGGTTGGCATTACTACCCGTGGTGAGGGCGGATGCGGGAATCATGACAGCCGTGGTGGTGAGGTTGGGATCTGTAAGGCTGACCCGCGCCAATAACCCCGTGGCAATTTTTCCTGCGGGATTAGGAATGGTCACTTCAATGGGAATTAAGCGGGCAGCGGCATCGGCCACAGGAGAAATGCGGGTGACTTCGCCGGGAAAGGTTTCCCCAGGGAAGGCATCGAGGGCCACATTAACCCGTTGACCTTGGGCAAATTGACTCAGATCCCGGTCAGAAATTTGGATTTCAACTTTAATGGCGCTCAGATCGCCAATTTCGACGAGGGTTTGCCCCCCTTGAATCGTATCGCCAGCTTCGGCTTGCTTACTAAGGAGAATGCCACTTTGGGGCGCTGTGATTTGGGTATAGGTGAGGCGTTCTTGGGCCTGGGCGAGGATCGCTTGTTGGGCCGTCACCCGTTGCTTGGTGGCGGCGATCGCCTGTTGGCGGGTAATGACTTGTTCTTGGCTGGCTTTTAGTACCTGGGCGGCGGTGGCTTGCTGGGTTTGGGCAACCTCGGCTTGTTGGGCGGTGATCGCCCCCGCTTCGGCTAACTGTTGGAGACGGCGGGCATCGGCTTCGGCTTGTTTGAGTTCGGCCCGGTTCCGTTCTACCTGGGCTTTGGCTTCGGCAAGAACGGATTCTGCTTCTTTTACTTCAAATTGCCGGGCGGCCAGTTCAGCTTGGGCTTCACTGACATCGGTGCGGGGTAAGTCCTGTTCCACGGCGGCGAGCAGTTGACCTTGGCGGATAAAATCTCCCACATCTGCATTGAGGGTAAGTAATTGTCCTTCGACCCGGGAGCGGACTACCACTTGTTTCAGGGCCATGGTGGTGCCGGTATAGCTGGCGGTGGGGGCTGTTTCTGTCCCAGTGGCGATCGCCACCTCGACTAGGGGCGGTTGGTCTGACTGTTCTAGGCGGCCCGCCGGTTGAGCATTGCTATTTTGTTCGAGGGCGCATCCTGTCGAAACAAAGGCCAGGGTTAGGGATAAACAGGCACCGATGGGGAGATTAAATTGCTGAGCCATAGGAGAGCACCAAGGAGGGGAATAGCAGGCAAAAAACTTAATGTTTCTTAAAGGTTTTGTCGCCGCTGATTCTAACATCTCAATTTTGAGGCTGCCGCTCACCCAGGTCTTTCTCCCATAACTCCGATGGCGATCGCCTACAATAGCTAGAACATAAAAAATCACTACAACATCAAGAGAACGTTATGTCCGTACTGGCGGCGATCGCAGTTTTGGCACTCCTCATCGTGATCCATGAGTTGGGTCACTTCTCAGCAGCCCGACTTCAAAATATCCATGTCAACCGCTTTTCCATTGGCTTTGGGCCGACCCTGCTCAAATACCAAGGCAAAGAAACCGAGTATGCGGTGCGCGCCTTTCCCCTCGGTGGCTATGTGGGCTTCCCCGATGATGATCCAGACAGTGATATCCCCCCAGAAGACCCGAACCTCTTGCGCAATCGTCCCGTCTTTGACCGGGCGATCGTGATCAGTGCCGGGGTCATTGCCAATTTAATTTTTGCCTACTTCCTCCTCGTGGTACAGGCAGGCACCGTGGGTTTTCAAGATATTAACTATCAACCGGGTGTACGCATTCCCCAAGTATTAACCGAAGTAGACTCCCCAGCAGCCGCAGCAGGTATTCAAAGCGAAGATATTGTTCTGGCTGTTAATGGCCAAACCCTCCCCAGTGGCCAAGCCGCCCTTGAGGAATTGCGGGTGCTGATTCAGGAGGCTCCCAACGAAACCCTTAATTTGCAACTCCAACGGGGCGCAGCAACGCTCACTGTAGATGTAACCCCCGATGCGGGGAGTGATGGGCAAGGGAAAATTGGGGTGATGTTAGCTCCCAATGGTGAAATTGTGCGCAACCGTGCCGGTAATCCCATTGCGGCCCTCCAGGCAGGCTCCCGGGAGTTTCAGCGGCTTGCCAGTCTCACAGTGCAAGGCTTTGGTCAACTCATCTTCAATTTCCAAGAAACAGCCCAACAGGTGGCTGGCCCCGTGGCGATCGTGGCGGTGGGAGCCGATTTAGCAAAAGATGATCTGAGTAATCTGTTCCAATTTGGTTCACTCATTAGCATTAACCTGGCGATTATTAACATTTTGCCCTTACCCGCTTTAGACGGCGGCCAACTGGCCTTTCTCCTAGTAGAAGGAATTCGCGGGAAACCTCTGCCGATGCGCCTCCAGGAAAACATTATGCAAACGGGCTTAGTCCTGTTACTTGGCCTTGGGGTTTTTCTCATCGTGCGCGACACCGTCAATCTGGCTTTTTTCCAAAATTTAATCCGTTAATTTCTTTGTTCTGTAGGGGTTAACGCTGGTTAATCCCTCGCAATTGATACAACCATGAGTCAAAAGTTCACCCCCGAAAAAATGGCCCGTCTACGGGCGGAAGCCAAAAATCCTTACCGTTCGCTCCGCCAATTTATTTATCTATGCTTTGGGTTGTCTGGGGGCGTTGGGGGGATGATTTTTCTGTTGCAAATTGCCGCTGGGCGAGATTTAGACCAAGCGATTCCGAATCTTGTGGTGCAGGCTGGGGTTGTGGGGTTAATGATTTTTCTCTGGCGCTGGGAAAACAAAAATAAACTCGCCAGTCAAGAGAAAGAATAAGCTGGATCTCACCAATTGGCCCGTTAATTTTAAATGAATAAATTGATGCTGCCCCCTTGGTTACAACCGGGGGATTTATTGAAAGTGATTGCCCCTAGTGGTCGTTTGCTAGAGCAGGATGCCTTTTGGGCTGGGGTAGATATTTGGCGATCGCAAGGATATCAGGTAGAACTGACGGCGGGTTGGGATGCGCGCTGGGGCTATTTAGCGGGCAACGATCAGGGGCGACGGGACGCCTTAGCAGAAGCTTGGTTTGACCCAGATTGCAAAGGCATTCTCTGTGCGCGGGGCGGTTATGGCGGGATGCGCCTCCTAGAAAATTGGGACTGGAAAATCGACCAAGTGACTCTCAAATGGCTGATCGGCTTTTCGGACATTACCAGTCTATTGTGGAGTTTAGGCACGGTGGGCATTGCCAGTATCCACGGCCCCGTTTTAACTACTTTTGCGGCAGAACCCGATTGGTCTAGGCAAAGATTATTTGATTTCTTGGCAGGAAAACCCCTTGAAGCGCTCCAGGGCAAGGGTTGGGGCAATGGCCAAGCTGAAGGAATTTTATTGCCCGCGAATTTGACGGTGGCGACCCACATTCTCAAAACACCGTTACAGCCGAATTTTAAGAATGTAATTTTGGCCCTCGAAGATGTGACAGAAGCGCCCTACCGCATTGATCGCCTGTTAACCCAATGGCGACTGTTGGGGGCTTTTGAAAAAATCAAAGGCATTGCCCTCGGTCGTTTTAGCCAATGTGATGAGTTGGGTTCAGCGGACAGTTTTAGCGTTATGGAAGTGCTTGGCGATCGCCTCCAGGATTTAAACATTCCGATCGTCGCCGAGTTGCCCTTTGGCCATGATGGTGCTAATGCCGCTCTACCCGTGGGGGTTCCGGTAATTTTAGATGGCGATCGCGGTTTACTCTCTTTCCCGGAGAAGCCGACCCCCCATTAGCACCGCTTCGGCAATGGGGTAAACTGGATCCCTGTGCATTGTAAGGAAAGCATTAGTAGGAAAGCCGTGCGAAAGATCATTATTGCGGGTAATTGGAAAATGTATAAGACTCAAGCCGAGTCTTTAGACTTTCTCAAAGCATTACTGCCCAAAATCGCCGATGACCATGAAGAACGAGAAGTGGTACTCTGTACGCCCTTTACCGATTTAGGCTTGATGTCCAAGAGTCTCCACGGAACGCGGGTACGTCTGGGAGCACAAAATATCCACTGGGCTGACGAAGGTGCCTTTACTGGGGAGATCTCCGGGTCAATGCTGACGGAAATGGGCGTCCGTTACGTCATTGTGGGCCATAGCGAAAGACGGCAATATTTTGGTGAAACCGATGAAACCGTAAATCAACGCCTTAAAGCGGCCCAACGCCACGGTCTAACGCCGATTCTCTGTGTTGGTGAAAGCAAAGCCCAACGGGATGCTGGCGAAACGGAAGCGGTGATTTTTGCCCAGTTAGAGCAAGATTTAGTCGATATTGATCAAAATAACTTGGTTGTTGCCTACGAACCCATTTGGGCCATTGGCACAGGTGACACCTGTAATGCCACCGAAGCAAACCGAGTCATTGGTCTGATCCGCGAAAAACTCACCAATAAAAATGTCACCATTCAATATGGTGGTTCCGTTAAACCGAATAACGTTGATGAGATTATGGCCCAGCCCGAAATTGATGGAGCCTTGGTAGGTGGTGCGAGCCTAGAGGCAGAGAGTTTTGCCCGCTTGGTGAACTATGTGTAAGTTCTAATCAATTTTTCATTGGGTGGGGGTTTACCATGGTAAACCCCTACGTTTTAATCATCTTTTCATTTCCACATTGCCAAACTTTTTATAAAAACTTTTTTGATAGATGCCTACTCTCACGACATCGCGCACGACCTTTCCCCTAACAGCGGTGGTTGGTCAAGATGTAATCAAAACTGCTCTCCTGCTGGGGGCCGTTGATCCTGCCCTTGGTGGGGTGGCGATCGCCGGGAAACGGGGCACCGCAAAATCCGTGATGGCCCGGGGAATTCATTCCCTTTTGCCCCCCATCGAAGTCATTCAGGACAATCCCTTTAACTGTGATGTGCAGAACCGCAGTGACTGGGACGATCTCACCGCAGCGACCTATGGCGAGACTGCCAGCGAAAACATTCCCACAGAAGTGATTGCGGCTCCTTTTGTGCAAATTCCCCTGGGCGTTACTGAAGATCGTCTCCTTGGTTCTGTGGATGTCGAAGCTTCCGTGCGCCAGGGAGAACCCGTCTTCCAACCAGGCCTATTAGCCCAAGCCCACCGGGGTGTATTGTACATCGATGAAATCAACCTCCTCGATGATCAAATTGCCAACCAACTCCTGACGGTCTTAACCGAAGGACGCAACCAAATCGAACGGGAAGGTATTAGTTTTTCGCACCCCTGTCGGCCCCTCCTCATTGCCACCTATAACCCCGAAGAAGGAAATCTGCGGGAACACCTCCGCGATCGCATCGCCATTACCCTGTCCGCCGATCGCCCCCTCAGCCTCGAAGAACGGGTAGCAGCGGTGGATCAAGTCGTGCAATATGCCACGGCTCCCAAGGATTTTCTCCAAAGCTATGAAGAAGACCTTGATGCCCTCCGCACCCAAATTATCCTGGCCCGGGAATGGCTCAAGGAAGTCAAAATCAGCAAAGACCAAGTGGCTTACCTCGTGAGCGAAGCAGTGCGTGGTAGTGTCGAAGGTCACCGAGCCGAACTGTTTGCCGTGCGCGTTGCCATGGCTGCCGCTGCCCTTGATGGCCGGAATGTAGTAATTGCCGATGATCTCCGCACAGCGGTCGAACTGGTGATTTTGCCCAGGGCCACGACAATCCCCACCCCAGAGGATGAGGATATGCAGCCACCTCCACCGCCGCCACCCCCTCAATCCCAAGACGATCAACAGGACGAGGAGGATCAATCCCAGGACGAAGATCAAGAGGATCAAGACGACGACGATCAAAACGAAGACCAAGAGGAACAGCCGGAACAGGAGCCGACGATTCCCGAGGAGTTTGTATTTGACCCAGAGGGGGTTGTGCTTGACCCAGGGATTCTCGCTTTTGCCCAGATGATGCAAAACAAAGGCAACTCCGGGAAACGGGGCTTAATTTTTTCCGATGACCGGGGCCGTTACATTAAGCCGATGTTACCGAGGGGGAAAGTGCGACGCATTGCAGTGGATGCGACCCTGCGGGCGGCGGCTCCCTACCAAAAGGCGCGACGACTGCGACACCCTGAGCGAAAAGTGATCGTCGAACAAAGCGATCTGCGTTCTAAACGGATGGCCCGTAAAGCAGGGGCTTTGATGATTTTCCTTGTTGATGCCTCTGGATCTATGGCCCTAAACCGAATGCAGGCAGCAAAAGGGGCGGTGATGCGTCTGCTGACAGAAGCCTATGAAAACCGTGACCAAATTGCGTTGATTCCGTTCCGGGGCGAAATGGCGGAGGTGCTTTTACCTCCTACCCGTTCGATTACTTTGGCGCGCAATAGATTGGAAACGTTGCCCTGTGGTGGTGGTTCACCGCTGTCCCATGGGTTAACCCAAGCTGTGCATATCGGTGTGAATGCGCAAATGTCCGGTGATGTGGGTGAAGTAGTCATTGTTGCGATTACTGATGGTCGGGGCAATATTCCCCTCTCTCGTTCCCTTGGTGAAAAACCAGAGGAAGGGGAGGAAAAACCTGATATCAAAGAGGAACTTCTGGATATTGCCAGTAAAATCCGTGCTTCTGGGATGAAACTGCTGATTATTGACACAGAGAAGAAGTTTATTTCCTCTGGCTTCGGTAAAGAATTAGCTGCTAAAGCGGGGGGTAAATATTACCGTCTGCCCAAGGCCACGGATCAGGCGATCGCCGCCATGGCCAAAGGAGCAATGGCCGAAATTTAGGCGATTTTAAATCCATAAAAGTTTCAGGGGCGATTGTCTACAAAGGCGATCGCCTTTATTTTTCCTTCTGGGGGCAAGGCTACAATGAAACCATCTGGCTCACGGGAAAACATACCATGGCAACCACTCTCTTGATTCAAAGCAATCTGGCTCCTCTTGAGGTTTCTTTTCCGGCGATCGCCAAAATGGGAAAAGATGAATTTTATGCTTTTTGCCGCGCCAACCCTGAACTACGCATCGAACAAACTGCCACAGGAGAAGTCATCATTATGTCCCCTGCCACTTCGGATACTGGCAATCGAAATTTTAATCTCGCTGCTTATCTTTGGTTATGGAGCGAACAGGATGGTACAGGTCTAGGCTTTGATTCGAGTGCCGGTTTTACGTTGCCTAATGGCGCGACCCGTTCCCCCGATGCGTCTTGGATGCGCCGTGAAAAGTGGGACAGCCTAAGCGATGAGGAAAAAAATTCCTTTGCGCCGATTTGTCCCGATTTTGTAATTGAGTTGCGTTCCAAAAGTGATGCCCTCAAAACGCTACAAGCAAAAATGGTGGAATATCTGGAAAATGGTGTGTCTTTGGCTTGGCTCATTGATCGCCAAAACCGCACCGTCCACGTTTATCGACCCCAGCAATCGCCCCAAATCTTTGAAAATCCGGAAACAGTCTGTGCCGATCCTGAACTGCCAGGATTTACGTTATCCCTCGCAAAAATTTGGTGATTTTTAGGCGATCGCCTTTTAGTTCAAGAATTTTTGGTGACGAAACCCCGTAGGCTATACTAAAAAGCTGTGCCAAACGCCATCCAAGATCACTGCCTTCACCATGACTGTTAACGCCGAAGAACGGGCTAAACTTGACAACGAATTATCCAATCGGTTTATTGACCTCGATCCCGACGGTTATTTTATTATCTACCTAGACCGTGAACAAGGCTTAATTTGCGCGAAACATTACACCAATACGATTAACGATAAAGGTTTAGCCACAGATCCAGAAACCGGAGAAGTCCTCGCCTGCAAAGGTAGTTTAGAACGGACTCATGTCACTGTTTACACTGGCCGCACCGCAAAAGAATTAGGCATTGAAATCACCGAAAAAGCCGATCCCTGTCCCATTTCCAAGTTAGATCATGCCCTATATCTCGGACGGGAATTTGTCAAAGCAGAAATCGCCCTTCTTTCCGGCACAGAATACATTCAAGATTAATTGAATTGAAACATATCTAAAAAAAGATGTTTGTCAATGCGATCTTCAAGTAAGAATAATATTTCGCCAAACTAATTCGCATATTTCTTTTACAGCAAACAAAATATAAAACTCTTTTTTATAACTAAAACTAAAAAAATAATCATTTATCATGAAGTCTATTTTATCGCAATTAAAAACGGCTGTTTCTGAGGCTCTGATCAAGGCATTTGGCGAAGATCTTAAAGATACTGATCCCCTCGTTGTCCCTGCTAGTAATCCAAAATTTGGTGATTATCAGTCTAATGTCGCCCTATCGCTAACGAAAACACTGAAGAAAAATCCTAGAGAAATTGCCCAAAGTATTATCGAAGCTTTAGACATTGCTGATCTTTGTGAAAATCCGACCATTGCCGGGCCTGGTTTTATTAACTTCAGCCTCAAACCGAGCTATTTAGCCACACTTTTAAAGGAAGTTCAGCAAAGCGATCGCCTGGCCATTGAGCCAGCAGAAAATCCCCAGAAAGTCATTGTAGATTTTTCTAGTCCGAATATTGCTAAAGAAATGCACGTCGGCCACCTCCGCTCAACGATTATTGGGGATTCGATTGCGCGAATTTTAGAGTTTCGGGGCCAGGATGTTTTACGCCTCAACCATGTGGGGGATTGGGGAACGCAATTTGGGATGTTGATCACCTATTTAAAGGAAGCCTATCCCGATGCTTTAACGAAAGCAGATGTTCTCGACATTGGTGATTTGGTCGCATTTTATAAAAAAGCAAAGGTTCGTTTTGATGAAGATGAAGCCTTTAAAGAAGCCTCTCGAAATCAAGTCGTAAAATTGCAATCTGGGGACGAAGAAAGTCAAAAAGCGTGGCAATTGCTCTGTGAACAATCCCGCCGGGAATTTCAAAAGATCTATGACATTCTAGATATCAAATTAACGGAACGGGGCGAGTCTTTTTACAATCCATATCTAGCAAATGTTCTAACAGCATTGGACGAAGTGGGTTTGTTAGAAGAAGATGCCGGGGCGCAATGTGTTTTCCTCGAAGGGTTTAAAAATAAAGATGGCGATCGCCTACCATTGATTGTCCAAAAATCCGACGGGGGCTTTAACTATGCCACCACTGATTTAGCAGCAATTCGTTATCGCATCACAGAAGATCAGGCCAAACGGATCATCTACGTGACAGACTCTGGTCAGGCCGGACATTTCGCCCAGGTGTTCCAGGTGGCAGAGCGTGCTGGGTTTTTACCCGATGATGTGGAAGTTGCCCATGTGCCCTTCGGCCTTGTGCAAGGAGAAGATGGCAAAAAACTCAAAACCCGTGCTGGCGATACGATCAAGCTCAAGGATTTATTGGATGAAGCTGTCAACCGCTCCCGCGCTGATTTAGAAAAACGTCTCGCCGAAGATGAACGCCAGGAAACAGCAGACTTCATCGAAAAAGTCTCCCAGGTGGTCGGGATTGGAGCTGTGAAATATGCTGACCTGAGCCAAAATCGCACCAGTAATTACATCTTTAGCTTCGATAAAATGTTGGCGCTCCAGGGCAACACGGCACCCTATATGCTCTATGCCTATGTGCGTGTCCAAGGGGTCAGTCGCCAAGGGGGCATTGACCTCAGCACCCTACCCACCGATACGCCGATTATTCTTGAAGAGGCCGCTGAACTGACCCTGGCTAAACACTTACTGCAACTGAGTGAAGTCCTGATGAGCGTTGAGCAGGATCTGATGCCCAATCGCCTCTGTGAATACCTCTATGACCTCAGCCGCAAATTCAACCAATTTTATGAGGCTTGCCCGATCCTCAAGGCCGAAGGCGATCGCCGCATTTCCCGGTTAATCCTCGCCGACACCACGGCCCGCACCCTCAAATTGGGTTTATCTCTCCTGGGGATTGAGGTGTTAGACCGAATGTAGTCCTGAACCCTTCTTCTCTCAGAAGAGTTGCCAACATCGCCCGCGAGATCGATAAGCAAATATTACAAGATATAAAGTATCCATCACCGCTACCTATCTTTGCTGATACCTTATAAGCAAGGTACAAAATAAAAGTTCTGAAAAAGCTTTTATTCGGACGAAGAGATTGAGCGGTTGTACCTCCTTTGTTCGGTCTCGCCCAGAAGTCCTTCTCAACATTTCAAGTTGAAGATAGACTCGGTTATTCCCCCTAACGGAATCGGGTAATCGGGCTATAATCACTGCCTGTTAGGTATCGTTTTTCGAGAAGCGCTTGTTGGGTTCGTTGTTAACCTCGTTTTGTTGTTTGGTAAATCTTTTTGTTAGTTAAATTTGGATTGTAAGCCTGCTCCCCTGAGTAGGCTTTCGCCTTGTTTAGGGGAAAATCATCCCAAACAGCGGTAGATTAATCTTGGGTTAATACCTCTGGCAGAGGGGTATATTCACCGATGGGGTAGCCCCTTTGCTGAATTAACGTTTTGAGGTGTTGCACTCGTTTTGCGGGGGCCGGGTGGGTCGCAAGAAAATCCCAATTGGCCCCTTGTTTTTGGCTCATCGCCTCAAAGAAATCCGTTGCACCAGCGACCTGTCCATAGGTGGCATAGAGCAAATCTAAACCATATTCATCGGCTTGTTTTTCTTGGGCTTGGGAAAAGCGCGAGGTACTGACAATTTGCGCGACATCTCCCAACCAACTGACATCACCAAAAATAGAGGAGATCACTGTACGGATCACGAGGGCCCGACCAATATTACGCAGGTGATCTCGGTTGGCAAAGTGACCGATTTCATGGCCCAACACCATCATTAAGGCGTTTTCTGAGTCCATTTGATCTAACAAGCCTTGATAGACCAATACCGTATCCCCCGGCAGGGCCGCGGCATTCACCACATCCTGGGGAATATAGAGGAGTTGGTAGTCGCGTTTTTCTTTAGCGCCAGCAGGAATTTCTGCTTCCAGGCGGTCGAGCAGGGCATTTAGTTCGTCTTGGGCGGGCGAAGGTTCGGCTTGGGGTTCGTAGATTTTGACCAGGGCTTGCCCTAACCGTTGTTCCCAACTCACGGGCATCTGGACAATGAGCCAGTTGACACTGAAGTTTAATAGCCAAATCAAGAGGGCGATCGCACAGATAAACATTCCCCCAAGGGTGAGGAGTTCTCGGAGGGACGCTTCAGGGTTGCGATCTTCTGGGGTGGGGGGAGCAGGCATCGTTAATCGGGGAGTGTGGCAAGACGCGGCAACAGCAGTGCAAAGGCTTGGCCCCGATGACTGACGTTATGTTTGAGCGCCGCTGACATTTCCGCAAAGGTCTGTTGATATTCTGGCACATAAAAAATGGGGTCATAGCCAAAGCCCCCTGCCCCCCGCAGTTCCGGGAGAATTTCTCCGGGACAGTCTCCTTGGACTTGGGCGGCAATGGTACCGTCTGGTTTGGCGATCGCCACCGCACAGATAAATTTCGCGCGGCGATTGGGATTGTTGCCCAGTTCCGTTAACAGACGTTCAATGCGTTCTTGGTCGGTGGTGCCGTAGCGGGCTGAATACAGACCAGGGGCACCGTTGAGGGCTTCGACGGCTAAACCAGAATCATCGGCGATCGCCCATTGGTTGAGGGCCTTTGCCACTTGAGAGGCCTTGAGAGCTGCATTTTCGAGGAATGTTGTGCCTGTTTCTTCGATGTCGAGTTCCGGGGGCTTGAGCTGCAATTCCCAGGGCAAATCCTGGAGATAGGCTTGCATTTCCTGTAATTTACCGGGGTTTCCGGTGGCGACGACGAGGACGGGCATGGGCGTTAAATATCTGAATGAGAAATTAAAAAAGTTAACCGGGAGTACCGGGCAGCGACTTCTATTTTAAGGAAATTTGCCGAAAAAAAAGACGACCAAGGGCCGCCCTACACAAACTTATGCTGTTGAGATGTTGTTTGAAAAAATTAAAAGCTGTTGGTCTTACTGAAAAATACCAATGACACCGTGGCCGGTGAAGATTTCGAGAAGAAGTAAAGAAGCAAAACCGATCATTGCGGCGCGACCATTGAATTTTTCTGCGTATTCGGTAAAGCCGACGCGGGGATTTTCTTGGACGTAAACGGTGGGCTCTACGGCAAAGGTGTTCATTTTGCCTTGGTCGTCGATGATGTTGCCTTGGTATTTTTTAGCCATATTGTTATCTGGGGTAAATTAGGTTGTTTTTTATCTTGATTCAAGATTAACAAGTTTTGTAACAATTTGCAACATTTTATTTTTCGAGGTTGACAAAAGCTGTAGGTATAAGCGTTTATCCTATTTTAGAAAAGAATTGCAAACTTTTTCTTGATGTTCTGGAAGATGGTGCCATGGGCTACAGATTTTTGGCCCATATCTTTTTAGGTTGATAGTTGATTTGTCCTGCACCTGAGGGGCTGCGGTCTATGGTCTGCTCGGATTTCCCCGTCATTTACTCCACGCTATCGGCGATCGCCCTCCGGGAGCGTGTGCTGCCACAATATGGCCTTAAGACTGTCAGCCAATGTGAGTTATGGAATCGGGGCTTGAGTGATATTTATTTTGTGCAAGCAGCCCAGGATACGTTTGTCTTGCGGGTCTCCCACCACCATTGGCGATCGCCCACGGAAATTTTTTTCGAGCTCGATTTTTTAAATTTTCTCAAGGCCCAGGGTTTACCGGTGGCGGCTCCTCTGGCGACGGAAGCTGGTGAATGGGCGGTCAAAATTCAAGCCCCAGAAGGCGATCGCTATGCCACTCTGTTTCCCTTTGCCCCAGGAGAAATTGCCCTAGGGGGGTGGAACGAAAGCCAAAGTCGTCATTTAGGGGCAGTGGTGGCGCAGATCCATCAGGTCAGCCAAGACTTCATCTGTGACCACCCGCGCAAACCCCTAGACCTTGAGTATTTGTTGGATGAATCCTTGGGCGTGATTTTGCCGTTTTTTGGCGATCGCCCCCGGGATTGGGGTTTCATGCAGGACATTGCCCACAAAATCCGTGAAACTTTAGCGCAACTCCCCAAGGAAAAGCCCCTCTGGTCGGTCTGTTGGGGGGATGCTCACTGCGGCAACGTCCATTTCACCGAAGATCATCAGCTCACCCTCTTCGACTTTGACCAATGCGGCTACGGTTGGCGCGCCTTTGAAATTGGCAAATTTTTCCAGGGGGCACTCACCACAGGTCTCCAGCGACGGGTGCGAGAAGCCTTTATCGCGGGCTATGAGTCCCAAACCACCTTTGTCGCCCAGGAACAGGCGGCCCTCCAAGCTCTCACCCAACTGGCTTATATTTGGTCGTGGCGCATCAGTCTCACTAGTATTCAAATTTTTAACAACAGCCAACTGGATCGTCATTACCTCACCCAGCGGCTAGAACGACTCAAGGCTTTATCTTCGCGGGATTGGCAATTATTCTAAAGAAAATCTCTCCAGCATATAGATCTGCGTGACATGACCCAGGCTGAGGGAAAATGTCGCGAAAAGTTGAAAAATTCCCTGATCAAAAATGGTATGTTCTGCTACACTTAGCGTTGTGTAAAGAAATATTTCGAGCTTCGTGCTGGGAACGCGTGGTTTGAAATCTTGTATTTTTTCGATGCAAAAACAACAACAAGCTTGAGTCATGCCAGCGATCGCCTCGCTGGTTTTTTCTTGGGGCCCTTGCTGGGATAATGGAAGCCACAACTTTTAATGATCCCTTAATTAACTGCACTGGCCTTGTGCCAAAACGTTTTTACCGAACTGACCCATGGAAAATTTAGATTTTGCCCTTTATACCCAGTGGTCTGCCTACGCCACCTTGTTCTTTGCGGTCTTGGCGATCGCCGCGTTTCTTTTTAAGTGGGGCATCCGTTTCCGCTTAGTCGGCACCACCGGCTTTATGATTGTGCTTACCATTGGTTTGTTTGGCCTCAGCTTAGGACTCTTTAGCCGTAGTGTCGTGCCGGGGGCCGTGCGCTATGCCCTGGTTTATGACAATGGTGCAAACCTAGCCGTTGTCTCCGTGAAGCCTGAAGTGACTGCCGAGGAAGTCAATGCAACCCTCCGCCAAGCTTCTAATGACCTCTTTTCCTACGGACGCATTGGCAATGGCGATAATAAATTTACCGTGCGCCTCCGGGTCATGAGTCACCCCGAACCCGGCGTTTCCGAACCCCTCTATCTGGGTCAAGTCCAACGCGCCATTGCTGACCGTGAAAATGGAGCCCTGGACATCCAGCTTTATCCAGAAAATCTCAAAAAGCTGCCCCAACCCAATGCGATTAGTTAGGATCTAGGGAAGTTTTTCTCAACCGTTTCGTCGCCATTTCTTCGCTACCAATACCCATGAAAAAGCCTGCTGCTACCCAAACCCAAACTGTTCCCATGCAAGTGCTGATTGCGCCGGCCCAAGTGCTCAAGGGAAATAACGCCCTAGCCCAAGCTGGTGCGGCGATCGCCCGTTGGGGAAAACGTCCTTTTGTGGTGGGAGGGCAGCAGAGCCTCGAAAAATTGGCAGATCCGCTCCAAACCCTAGCCGAGCAAGAAAAACTCGATCTCGCCAGTGGCAGCTATAGTCCTGACTGTTCCGAAACGTCCCTCAAGGAACTCAACAAAAAATTCAAAGCCCACAAAGCAGATTTTGTCATCGGTATCGGCGGCGGTAAGGCCCTAGATACGGCCAAGCTCCTTGCCCATCAGCAACGTTGCCCCATTGTGACCGTGCCCACCTCGGCGGCTACCTGCGCTGCTTGGACGGCTCTGTCGAATATTTATTCTGATCAAGGGGCCTTTCAATATGATGTGGCCTTGGAGCAATGCCCAAATCTGTTGATCCTGGACTACGAGTTGGTACGCACGGCGCCGCAACGGACTCTCATTGCCGGGATTGGGGATGCGATCGCCAAATGGTACGAAGCTTCTGTCAGCAGTGGCCATTCCCCCCAGACCCTCACCATTGCCGCCGTCCAAGAAGCGCGGATTCTCCGGGATCTCCTCTTTCAAAAATCCTCCCAGGCGATCGCCGATGTCCACAGTCCCGAATGGCAGGAAGTCGTTGATGCAACGGTTCTCCTCGCTGGCGTGATCGGTGGCTTGGGAGGGGCCAACTGTCGCACCGTGGCCGCCCACGCGGTTCACAATGGGTTAACCCATCTGTCCGCCGCCCATGGCATTTTGCATGGTGAAAAAGTTGCCTACGGCATTTTGGTGCAACTCCGCCTCGAAGAAATTTGCCAAAAAAGTCAACTGGCTGAGACCGCCCGCCAACAGCTCCTCCAGTTTTACCGCGATATTGGCTTACCAAAGAGCCTCGCTGATCTCGGTCTAAATACAATGACCTTGGCCGAGCTGCGCCAGGTGGCAGAGATCACCTGTCAGCCTCAGTCAGACATCCACCGTTTACCCTTTACCGTCAACCCAGACCAGTTAATGGCGGCGATGGTTTCCACAGAAGCAACTAGAGAGAGTAACGCCTCTGAGACCCAGTCTGCCCCAGAGGCAACTAAAGCTCAGGCTTAGGCTCGCGGATCTAGACAATTGACATCCGGCAGCCCTCCTAGGGTTTAATGGGGCACGGGCAATCCATATAAAAACGGCAAAACAAGAGCATGAAACATAAAGTGGGTGTCATTGGCGGCGGACAACTCGCCTGGATGATGGGAGCAGAAGCCCGGAGCCTCGGCATGGAACTGTGGGTACAAACACCCAACGCCAGTGATCCGGCGGTTTCTAATGCCGATCAGGTGATCATTGGGGCGATCGACGATCTAGAGTCTACGGCCAAGCTGGTGGAAAACTGCCATGTGGTCACCTTTGAAAATGAATTTGTTGATCTCGAAGCCCTCGATACCCTCGTTAAACGGGGGGCAAAATTCTTCCCTTCTCTGCCTTTTCTCGCTGCCCTCTTGGATAAATATGATCAACGGCGCTGTTGTCAACGGTTCGGCATTCCGGTGCCGACCTTTGTCCCTTGGCAACTGGGGGAACCGCTGCCCTCTGGTTGGGAATTTCCACTGGTCGTGAAGGCCCGTCGCCATGGTTATGACGGCAAAGGGACATTTATCGTGAAAGATGCTGCGGCGTTACAGACTTTACCAACGGATTTAGCTGATATTCCCTTACTTTTAGAAGCGTTTGTGCCCTTTGAGCAGGAATTAGCGGTGATGGTGACCCGCAACCGCCGGGGAGAAATTCGCACCTTTCCGACGGTGGAAACCCAACAGATTGATCAAGTGTGTCGTTGGGTGCTGGCCCCTGCGGCGATCGCTCAAGATGTAGTGAATCAGGTCGAAAAGATTGCCCGCACCTTAGCTGAAGGGTTAAATCTGGTGGGCATTATGGGGATTGAGTTGTTTCTCACTCCCGAAGGACAGGTGTTGGTGAATGAAATCGCCCCCCGCACCCACAATTCCGGCCATTTTAGTTTGGATGCTTGTCAGACTTCGCAGTTTGCAATGCAACTCCAGGCGATCGCCGATCTGCCTTTAGGGAACCCCAAGATGATCACCCCTGGGGCGGTAATGGTTAATTTACTAGGGTTTGAGCACAGTACGGGGAACTATGCCCACAAACGGCAGATGTTGACCCAGTTTCCCCATAGCCATGTCCACTGGTACGACAAAACCAGCGCCAGCCCAGGCCGCAAACTGGGTCATGTCACAGTTTTAAGTGAGACGAATGACCGAGAAACATTGGCGGCGATCGCCCAGCAAATTGAAGCCATTTGGTATGGTGACTCTAGCCCCACCTAGAAGTTCGAGAAGTTTTGGTTAGCCGTCCAGCGGGAACCAGAGAAAGGCGTCCCTCCCAGTTGGGCAACCTTTTCTGGGGTCATCCCATAGACCCAAGCCTCCGTCAGGAGCGTTTTTGTCTCCGTGTAAACAGGCGCTTGACGCCGTTGATATTCATTGAGGCTTGGCGATCGCCCCGGTTGATAATCTTCAAGGACATCTAGTTTCCCTAAAACATTGGGATCCCTGAATCGCAACAGACAACCTTCTACCCAACCCGGTTCTGGGGTGAGGGCCGGATAACCCACCGGTAACTGATAAAGCTTCCCTGGGATGAAAGCCTTCTCAATGTGGGGGTGATAGGGGGCACAGTAGCGGGGAAAATTTGCTTCTCCTGGCTGGAGGGTGCCATACACGAAAACCTTGAGCATGGTGTGATTTCCGACAAAAAACAACAGAGGGCGAAACCGTGAAAAGCTATAATCAGGGGCAAGATCATGCGCTTTCGTAAGGGGAAAATGGGCGATGGATAAACGCTACAATATTTTGCTTGTCGATGATGAACCGGGCGTCCGGGAGGCGGTTCAAGCCTATTTAGAAGATGATGAAGCCCTAACCGTCACCACCGCTGAGAATGCCACAAAAGCCTGGGATGTTTTGCAAACGTTTACACCGGATCTGGTCATTTCTGACATTATGATGCCCCAGGTGGATGGCTATCAGTTTTTGGGGCAACTGCGCGAAGATCCGCGCTTTAAAACGCTTCCGGTAATTTTTCTAACGGCCCGTGGCATGACTGGCGATCGCATCCAAGGCTACCAAGCAGGCTGTGATGCCTATTTACCGAAACCCTTTGAACCCGAAGAACTCGAAGCGATTGTCAAAAATCTCCTGACCCGGGAGGCGGCGATCGCCGAACAACAAGACGGTGGCGGCAGCAATCTCGAAGGCATCGCCCAGGATCTCCGGGAGATTAAGCAATTCCTCGGCCAGCAAAATCAACTGGTCACCACCCCACCGCCTTTAAAAATTGACCTGACCCCTAGGGAACAAAGTGTCCTCGATCTCGTGGCCCAGGGACTGATGAATAAAGAAATTGCCAAGGAGCTAGAAACCAGCGTCCGCAACGTCGAAAAGTATGTTAGTCGCCTATTTAGCAAAACGGGAACCAATAGTCGGACAGAATTGGTACGCTACGCCCTCAAGCACGGCTTAACGCAATAGTTGACGAAGACATTCCTTCAGTCTCGCGCCATGATTTAGCCCTTTTTGCACTGTTAGTTCCATTCGCGCCGATGCCCCAACAAGATCAAGTCCATCCCCAAGCCAACCGCGATCGCCTGATTGTGGATAGTCTCCTCAAGGGAGAACCCACAGAAAATGCTCTGGTGGAATTGGCACGGCTCCATCTGCGCTATGACGGTTTCCCTGGGGCAAGGGAAATTCAACAGGATTTGAAATTGCTGTTCCAACAGTGGGGCCTGACAGAGGAAGCTTTATTCGCCAAAACAAGGGAAATCCATGCGGCCGGGCGGGCCTACAAACATCTACGCCATGGCGAGGAGCAACAAGATTGGAGCTAGCACCCGCAACTTTCACCGAAAAACTCACCGGGGCGATCGCCGCCCAAAAGACCCTCCTCGTGGCGGGCCTCGATCCGAACCCGGAAATGCTGCCGGATTCTTTGCGCACCGGAGATTTAATTCAGAACCTGAAAACGTGGCTTTTGGGGATCATTGACCAGACCCAGGATCTCGTCTGTGCCTACAAGCCGACCCTCGGTTTTTATCAAGCCTTAGGGGTGCCGGGGTTGCAACTGTTAGAAACGGTTTTAGCCCATATTCCGCCTGATATCCCCATTATTCTCGATGCGAAACACGCCGATCTCAATACCGGCAGCCTTTTCGCCCAGGCGATTTTTGAGGCGTGGCAAGTGGATGCAGTCACCCTCAGCGCCTACCCCGGCCAAGACCACGTTGCCCCTTTTCTGCTCTATCCCGACAAAGGCGTTTTCTTGCAATGTCGCACCTCTAACCCCGGCGCCTTTCCCCTGCAAAATTACCCCGACCCGCAACGGCCTTTTTATCTGCACCTGATCCAAGAAATTAAACAGTGGGGCACCCCCGAACAACTTTTCCTAGAAATTGGGGGCGATCGCCCGGCGGTTTTTCGTCAAGTGCGTGCCATTGCCCCAGAACGGTGGATCCTCGCTCGCAGTATCTGGCAACGGAGCGAAAACCTCGAAGAAATCATTCACCAGGGCTTAAATTCCAATGGGTCTGGCCTCTTAATTCCCATTCCTAACGATGACCTGAGTCAAACCGATTGTCGGCAACCCGTCGCCCAGCTACGGCAAAAGATTGAAGACATTCGCCAGCGTTATACCCCCAGTAATGCCCGCTGTGATTTGCTCCAAGTACCGACAAATTTCCCCGCAGCGCACCCCCAGGCGGAGTTGATCGTGCAGTTGTTTGACCTGGGCTGTCTGCTCTTTGGGGAATATGTCCAGGCCTCTGGGGCGACGTTTTCCTATTACATTGATCTGCGCAAAATTATTTCTAACCCCCAGGTTTTTAACCAGGTGCTCAATGCCTACGGGGCGATCGCCAAAAACCTGAAATTTGACCGTATCGCCGGGATTCCCTATGGTTCGCTCCCGACGGCAACGGGGCTGGCCCTGAAATTAAATTACCCGATGATTTTCCCCCGTAAGGAAGTTAAGGCCCACGGGACGAGGCGGGTGATTGAGGGCCATTTTGAGCCAGGGGAAACGATTTTGGTCGTCGATGACGTGCTGATTACGGGCAAAAGTATCGTTGAGGGGGCGAAAAAACTGGAGTCGGCGGGCCTTACCGTGAAGGAGATGGTGGTTCTCATTGACCACGAAGCGGGCGTTAAGGATCGGCTCCAGGCCCAGGGATATCAAGCCCACGCCATTTTAACCATTTCTGAAATCACCGAAACCCTTTTCCAAGCGGGCCGCATTAACCAGAGTCAGTACGATTGCCTCGTGAACCATTGAGCTTTTTTCGGACAAAATTCTGCCAGGGCTTGGGTCTTTTGCGTACAGTAGAGAAGAAGCACCTTTATCGACGACGGCCCCATGGGATTACATCTGTTTGAGCATTTACAAATGGCGATCGCCACCCTCCGCACCAACAAAATGCGCAGTGGTTTAACGATGCTCGGCATCATCATCGGCAATGCGTCTGTGATTGCCATGGTTGGCTTAGGCCAAGGTGCCCAAAAATTAGCCACAGAGCAGTTTGAATCCCTCGGTTCCAATGTTTTATTTATCATTCCCGGCTCCCGGGCGGCCCAACGCACCACCATTGATTTACCCAAGACCCTCGTTTGGGAAGATGCCCAGGCGATCGCCGAACAAGTGCCGAATGTGGCGGCGGTGGCGCCCCAGATTAATAGTCGCGGTCTAGTCACATTTCGGGGGATTAATAAAGATTCTCTGCTCTTGGGCATTACCCCCGAATTCATTGATGTGCGCGAATTCACCCTGGCCCAAGGACGGTTTGTGACCGACAGTGATGTGGAACGCAATAAGCGTGTCGCTGTGATTGGGTCTGAGATTGCCACGGAACTTTTCCCAAATATCGAGCCGGTGGGTCAAAAACTCCGGGTTAAAAATCTAACTTTTGATGTGATTGGCGTTCTAGAAGAAAAAGGAGCTTCCTTTGGCACCAACCAGGACAACGCCGTTTATATGCCCCTAACCACGATGTCCAACCAGGTGGTGGGACGCACATCTCCCTATGGCACCGAGTTAACCTTTATTTCCGTCTCCGGCGAAAGTGAAGACCGGGTCAGGGCGATGACGTTTCAGATCGAAAACCTATTGCGGCTCCGCCATAAGATCGTCGATGAGGATGATTTTAGCGTCCAAAGTCAACAGGATTTATTGGACGTGGCGAATACAATTACCGGGGCTTTAACCACAATGTTGGCGGCGATCGCCGGTATTTCTCTCCTCGTTGGTGGGATTGGCATCATGAATATTATGTTGGTGTCTGTCACCGAGCGCACAAAAGAAATTGGTCTCCGTAAAGCCCTTGGTGCCACAGAAAACGACGTTTTGTATCAATTCCTGATTGAATCGGTGATCCTGGCAGGGATTGGTGGGATCTTTGGGACAGGTCTAGGCTTGGGGGGCGTATTTCTCGCCAATGTCTTGACCCCCCTGGCGGCCCCTATTTCTGTGACAGCGATTGTGATGGCGGTGGGCGTTTCTGGGGGAATTGGCTTATTTTTTGGGGTGTTTCCGGCGCGGCAAGCGGCTCGTTTAGATCCGATTGTTGCCCTCCGCAGCGATTGACGCTCTCCCCCCAACCCTGGCGGGTATGGTCGGAGATTCCTGTTTCAAAGACTCTTAACTAGATTGAGTTGCCCCAACCCCCGCCAGACCGTCTCCGCAGGCATTTTAATTTAACGTCCACGATACGCCCCACCGCAGACGATGAACAAGTACAAAAACTGCATGTTCAACCTCTTACGCACAAAGTTTTACCCAGAACACGCTTCAGTTCTGGAACCCGATACTTTGTTGTCAAGGTTCAAAAGGGGCACAACTCCCTTGGTGCGTTTCTGCCCTCGGAGTCCGGTTATGGATATCCTGCATGGGTCGCCAACCCTGTGTTTTGTCGATCATAGCAGGTTACTCCCTCTGGTCGCCCGTCGCTTCCCCCCCCAAGCCTTTGGCTATGGGCAGAGCACTGCGACGGATTCTGGTAAAATTTTGCCCCTAATTTACAGGGATAGATTAGGGTCTACAGCCAAACTTCAATCTGCTATACTTTATTAGCCCAAAACCCTTGGACGCATAGCTCAGTGGATAGAGCAACCGCCTTCTAAGCGGTCGGTCGCAGGTTCGAATCCTGCTGCGTCCGTTTTTCTCGACAAATACATATCGTCTATGGCACTGGTACACGGCACTTGGATTTTTCAGGCACAGCAATCCTACTTTTTTCTGTGGAGTGAGGCCTGGCGCAGTGAGTCCGCAGTCAGCCCGCCCGCTTATCCTTTTGGGGGCGATCGCCAAAGCCTCGAAACCCAACTCCAGGCCTATGGGGTGACGGTGCCGGAAAATGCCCAGTGGTTAGAAACGACGCTTTCTCTACCCAGTACCAAAGGCACCAAGACCAAACCCTCGATCCCACTCTTGTCTAATCAAACCCAGATTCCCGATCAACTTGATTGGGCCGACTGGCAAATTATGGGCCTCGCCCTAAACGCCCGCCAAGCAACGAATATTATTCAAACATTACCCCTCACCGATGACGCCCTCGCGGGGGATCTCCGGTTTTGGTGGCAGGTGTGCCGCTGGAGCCTTGATTTAGTTGTGCGGCGTAAATTTCTGCCCCATGTGACCCTCCTCCCAACGGGAGAAGCCCTGGCGACGTGGGTACCTTTGTTAGATAGCGTCACAGAACAACAGCGGTTTGCCCAGTTTTTGCAACAGATGCCGGGCATTTGTGCGGTCGGTCAAACGCCAGCCCAGGTGTTATTGAGTTTTCTCACGGCGATGGTCGATGCCCAGGTGCGTCCCCATGCCAAGCCCCTACAAAATTTTCCGAAAACCTCTGTGGTTTTTCCCTGGTGCGATCGCCTTTCCAAAGCCAAAGCGACCTTTGAAGATTTGCCCCGCCAACTGGGCCATGCCTACGAAAATTGGACATTCCCCGTGCGGGAATATTTGGTAAATCCGCCGGATTTTGCCCTGAATCAGCCCCTATTTCGCGCCTGTTTCCAACTGTTGCCCCCCACCACCGCCCAAGACCATTGGCAATTGCAATATGGTTTGCAGGCCTTGGGAAATGCGGCAAGTATTGTCACGGCGGATCAAGTTTGGCAAGATCCCAGCCAACCCCAGGAAATTTTATTAAAGGGTCTAGGCCTGGCGTCCCGGTTGTACGAACCCATTGGTGAAAGTTTAGGGGGGCCGCAGCCCTGTGGTTGTCCCCTCGATGCGATCCAAGCCTATGAGTTTATCCGTTCGGTGGCCTGGCAACTGCGCGATAAGGGCCTGGGGGTCATCCTGCCAGCGGGTTTAGAGGCCGGGAGTAATGAAGTACGCCTGGGCATTAAAATTTCTGCCCAGGTCAAAGATGAAAGTCGCTTAAACCTCCAGAGTCTATTGCAGTACAAACTAGAGGTGGCCGTTGGCGAAACGACCCTGACCGAACAGGAATTTCAGGCTCTCCTCGCGCGGCGATCGCCTTTGGTAGAAGTCAATGGTCAATGGCTCGCCCTCCAACCCACCGATGTGCGGGCCGCCCAGGAAATTTACCAAACAAAAATGGCTGAACAACCACTGCGGGTCGAGGACGCCCTGCGCTTGGGGGCAGAACCGGGCCAGGTGTTTGCGAAGTTGCCCGTGGTTGGCTTTGAGGCGTCGGGGGCGTTACGGGAACTCCTCGATCATCTGGCGAATAATGAAGCCCTGAAGCTAATTGAGCCGCCTGACTCTCTGCAAGGTACGCTCCGGCCCTACCAGCACAAGGGGATGAGTTGGCTGAGCTTTTTACAAAAATGGGGCTTGGGGGCTTGTCTCGCCGACGATATGGGCCTAGGGAAAACGATTCAGGCGATCGCCTTTTTATTGACCCTCCAGGAAAACAAAAAACTAACCCAGCCAGTGCTATTGGTCTGTCCCACCTCCGTAGTCAGTAACTGGGAACGAGAACTTCACAAGTTTGCCCCCAGCTTAAAAACCTTGATTCACCATGGCGATCGCCGCGCCAAAGGAAAGACCTTTGCGAGCACGGCCCAAAAATATAATGTGATTCTCACCAGCTATTCCTTGGTTTTTCGGGATCAAAAAGATTTAGCAACGGTGTCTTGGCAGGGCATGATCCTCGATGAAGCCCAAAATATCAAGAATCCCCAGGCAAAACAGTCCCAAGCGGTGCGCGCCCTCGACAGTGGTTTTCGCATTGCCCTCACGGGAACCCCTGTGGAAAATCGCCTCAAGGAACTCTGGTCAATCCTTGATTTTCTCAATCCCAATTTCCTTGGTACGCAACAATTTTTCCAACGGCGCTTTGCAATTCCCATCGAAAAATATGGCGATCGCCAAACCCTCCAGAGCCTCCGTAAGCTGACCCAACCCTTTATCCTGCGTCGCCTCAAGACCGACAAGACAATTATCCAAGACCTGCCCGAAAAACAGGAAATGGAAGTCTTTTGTAGCCTCTCGAAAGACCAAGCCAACCTTTACCAAAAACTGGTGGATGAATCCCTTGCGGAAATCGAAAACACCGACGGCATCCAACGGCGCGGCTTAATTCTCACCCTGCTGCTACGGCTCAAACAGCTTTGTAATCACCCTGTACTGCTCCAGAGCAAACCCAAACTCGGCAAAAATTTCGCCCCCCGTTCCGGCAAGCTACTCCGCCTTGAAGAAATGCTCGAAGAATTAATCTCCGAAGGCGATCGCGCTTTGATCTTCACCCAGTTTTCTGAATGGGGGAAACTGCTCCAACCCTACCTCCAGGAACGCCTCGGCCAGGATGTCCTCTTTCTCTATGGGGCGACCCGACGGGAGGCCCGCCAACAGATGTGTGATCGCTTCCAAAATGATCCCAATGGCCCCCCCATTTTCATTCTGTCCCTCAAAGCAGGGGGCACCGGATTGAATTTAACCCGCGCCAACCATGTGTTCCACGTCGATCGCTGGTGGAATCCGGCGGTAGAAGACCAGGCCACCGACCGCGCTTTCCGCATTGGCCAGAAGCAAAATGTCCAGGTGCATAAATTCGTCAGTACCGGCACCCTCGAAGAAAAAATTAGTGCCATGATCGCCAGCAAAAAAGAACTGGCCGAACAAACCGTTGATACGGGAGAAAATTGGCTGACGGAACTGGATACGAATCAACTGCGAGATTTACTGCTCCTAGAGCGCGATCGCCTCATGGAAGAATAACCAGGCGAACTCCCCCACACCGTTATAATGGAAAGCCTGAACACCCAACCCACAGATTTATTACCACCTCGTATGCAAAAACGTAGCTCCTTCGATTCTGCAGAAATTATGCACCGGGCTGAAGATCTCATGCAGGCCGCATCCAATCGTTACCGCATTACTGTGCAGGTGGCTCAGCGGGCTAAGCGCCGCCGTTACGAAGAATTTGATGCTGTTGAAGATCCGTTAATGAAGCCGCCGATCCGCGCCATTATCGAGATGTCCGACGAACTGACCCAGCCTGAAATTATTGGGGAATAATTCAAACTCCGTGCTCATCTAGTTTCGTCGTCCTGAAGGGGTTAACAGGTAGCCCCTAAGCAAAAAATCCACAAGAAGTTTGTGGGGAGCGATGTATTACAGGCGTCAACCAGTACACTGGGAGCATTGGTAACTCAGTGTGAGACATTCGTAAGCTTCCCATGAAACTGCTGTTGGTAGATGATGATCCCATTTTTCGTCTAGGCTTTTGTACCGCTTTGGCCCAGGAAACAGATTGGGCGATCGCCGCAGAAAATTTCAGCACCATTTTGGCAGCATCCCCCCGCAAGGATTTGGATCTAATTCTCTGTGATCCCGCCTGGCAGGGGGATCGTCATTGGTGTCGATACCGCGAACTGCAACTTCTTTACCCGACAACACCCCTAGTCCTCTGTACGGCACAACTGGATTCGGAGCGGATCTTACAGGCAAAACGGGATGGACTGGCGGGTTATTTCCCGAAAGGCTTGGCGATCGCCGATCTCGTCCCGGAGCTGAGTACCATCGCCGCTGGTGGTAAAGTTTGGTCCCAACGTCCCCAGGATATTAACCAAAATTTGTTCGCTGGGATGCGTCGCCGGGGCCTCAACCAGATTTACACAGCCCTAGATCGCGTCGAAACTTACCTCGCCCAAGAGAATCTCCCGCCCCTGTACCGTGCAGTTTTCGCTGGACAACAACGGGAACTCAAAACAGCAGCCTGGCTCCTGCGCCATTGTCTGCCCCAAAGTGCCATTTTCCTCAATACAGTTCCTCCCGCCCAGCCCCAAACGCCTCCTGCCGGGGCGATCGCCATTGCCTCGCCCGTAGAGATCACGACGACCAATAGCCGCTGGCAAACCCTCCTCGAAAAGACCTTTGTGAAGCTCAATGGCTCCCTGAAAAATGCCACTGGCAGTAGCCTAGAACTAGAGATTGTCACCCCAGAAAAACGGCGGGAACTGCTTTACATCATTCTGCAACAACTCAATTTTATTTTTAATGATCCCCAGTGGAAAAATTTAGATCCCGAAGCCTTCCAAGCCCAATACCAACGCAGCATTCGTAACCTCTGGAAATTTAGTGCCCAGGAATTTATTGGCCGCTACCATCTCACCGCTGACAATCAGGCTGAAGGCTTTTTAGAATTGCTCAATCGGGTGGCGATCGCCAATGCCCCAGACCTAAACCAAAGACTACCCCAAAGCGACGACTTATTCGCCTATCTCCTGCAAGACCAGCCCCTCAAGATTGATAATGTCACCTATCGCCTTGAGTCTAGGGAAGCCTTATTACGCAGCCAACTCATTTTAGAAAATTTGTTGATCACCGTCGGTAACGATATCCTGCAATTTATTTTAAATACCCTACCGGAGCCAGAATTACTCAAGGCAGAAATTTATCAGCCAAAACTGCGCTCTTCCCGCAACATTGCCCGTTTTCGCAATGATCTATCGTGGGCCTATCGCCTGCGCAAATATTGGTTAGAACCGAAGGCCATTTTTGAAAGTCAACATCAATTTTTGAGCGTTAGTCCAGTCGGCATCGTGCAAACGGCCGTTTACCAGCCCCGCTCCGCGGAACTCGCCAACCTTGAGGGCATTCCCTGGCTGGTGACGATTCTCCTGGAACTCAGGGATGCCCTTGCCCCCCGGATTCGCGCCCTCGTGGCCTGGCTCGGTGAAATTTTAGTTTATGTGCTGACCAATGTGATTGGCCGAGCCCTTGGATTAATCGCTAGGGGCATCGTCGAAGGAGCTGGCAGCAGTTGGCAACATCTCCGGGCGCGCCAAATTGAGCTAGCGAACATGACCCGAAAAAATTCCTAAGAAGACAATAAGTCTGCAAACTGGCTTCAGAGAAACTGCTATGATCCTGATTGCAATTGCCTTTCTCTGCCATGGCTTACCGTAATCCCGCTCCCACTGTCGATATCATTGTTGAACTCTGCGATCGCCCCCATCGACCAATTATTTTGATTGAACGCAAACATGAACCCTTTGGTTGGGCAATTCCAGGGGGCTTTGTGGATTATGGCGAAACAGTAGAGACAGCCGCCAAACGGGAAGCTTTAGAGGAGATTTCCCTAGAGGTGCAATTGGTTGAGCAATTGGGTGTGTACTCTGATCCCGCCCGTGATCCGCGCCAACACACCATTAGTGTGGTCTTTATCGCTACGGCAACGGGAGACCCCAAAGCGGCAGATGATGCGAAAACGGTCGGCATTTTTCAGCCGTGGGAAGTTCCGCAAAATTTATGTTTTGATCATGGGCGCATTTTGCAGGATTATTGGTCTTACCGCCACCACGGGATGCGTCCCCGTTTGGGTGCTTAACGTGATCTGCAATTTTTTAACGGTTTTAAGAATTTAGTGATGGAAAAACAAGTTATTCAAACTAATCATGCCCCCGCCCCCGTTGGCCCCTATAACCAGGCGATCGCCGCTTCAGGCAAGATGTTATTTTGTTCTGGCCAAATTGCCCTTGATCCAACCATGGGCCAAATTATTGAGGGGGATGTCCAAGCCCAAACGAAACAAGTCATGGCAAATTTAGCGGCGGTGCTAAAAGAAGCTGGCGCCACCTGGGAAAATGTTGTAAAAACGGGCGTTTTTCTCAAGGATATGAATGATTTTGCGGCGGTTAATGCTGTGTATGCCACCTACTTTGATGAAGCCACTGCCCCCGCCCGCGCTTGCGTTGAGGTGGCGCGTCTGCCGAAGGATGTCCTCGTCGAAATTGAATGTATTGCCGTGCTTTAAACACACCACTAAAGCTGCATTTTTATAAAGCTTTACCCAAAGAAAAACCTCCACTTCTCATCGGAAATGGAGGCTCTTTTTTATTTCTATAATGCTTGTCGCATTCCCCTAGATTTAGTGAGTTGGATCACCTGGGAAGTCAGCGATATCACGTTTTTAGGAATGGTTGGAACTGTAGGAACGGCGTCCCCGGGAGCGATCACCTTTGTAGCCACCGCCACTCCCTTTGTAGTTAGAACGACGTCCGCTGCGGCCACCTTTTTTCGTCGGCTTGGGGAGACCTGTCTTGGTGTTGACTTCCGGTACTTCCCAATCTTCGTTGAGCCATTCGGGGGAATTATTGTCGTACATCATCTGCAATACCGCTGCGGCGATCGCCTGGGGATCATACTCATCACCCAAACGCTTCACAATCGGTAAGAAAGAGGCCATCCGTTCTCCAGCCAAGGCTTCCCGTACTTGGGTTTCCAGGCGGGTCACCCGTTGGGCTTCTACTTCAGTGCGGCTCGGAATAGTCGAAACCTTGAGGGACTGTTTGACGCGCCGTTCAATTTGACGCAACAACCGGCGATCGCTGGGTTCGACGAGGGCGATCGCAGTACCCGTTTTACCAGCTCGGCCCGTCCGACCGATCCGGTGGATATAACTTTCCGTATTATCCGGTAAATCAAAGTTAATCACGTGGCTGAGGTTTTCCACGTCCAGACCCCGCGCCGCAATATCCGTGGCGACAATCATCTTGATCTTGCCGTCTTTAAAGCGACGTACCAGTTTTTCCCGTTGGTTTTGGTTGAGGTCGCCGTGGTACTCATCGGCACTTTGGCCCGCTTCAACCAACTCATTGGTCAACTCCGAAGCCGTCCGTTTCGTGCGCACGAAGATAATCGCCGACTCTGGGTTTGCCATTTCCAAGATGGGCAGGAGGGCTTTAGTTTTTGACCAACCGCGCGGAATCATGTAGACCTCTTGGGCAATGCGGTCAGGCGTAACCTGGGGCTGTTTGATCGTGATGTTGATCGGGTCATTGAGGAAATTTTCCACCAGATCCCGGATTGCGGGGGGCATGGTCGCCGAGAAACAAACCGTTTGGCGTGTTTTGGGGGACTGACGCAAAATCTTTTTCACATCATCAATGAAGCCCATACTGAGCATTTCATCGGCTTCGTCAAGCACTGCCCAACGGAGTTCTTCAAAAGACAACTTACCCCGTTCGAGAAGATCGATGACCCGGCCCGGCGTGCCCACAACAATGTGGACGCCCTTTTGCAGGCTGCGAATTTGCCGTTCCATGGATTGACCACCGCAGACGGTGAGCACCCAGAGACGACGATCCACGGCGAATTCCTTAAGGGACTGGGTCACCTGCACCGCCAGTTCACGGGTAGGGGTCAGAATCAATCCCTGGACAGTCTTTTGTTCCAGGTCAATTTTTTCGAGGAAAGGCAGGGAGTAGGCGGCGGTTTTACCTGTACCTGTTTGGGATAGTCCCACCACGTCCCGTCCTTCGAGGATTGCGGGGATCGCTTTACTTTGAATTTCGGTGGGCTTCTCGAAGCCAATATTTTCTAATAGGTCAACGCGGGCGTCGGATAAGCCGATGGTTTGAAAAGAAGTGGTCATAAAAAAGTTGTAAGGTTTATGGATGGGTTTTTGCTAAGGTTTGACAAAAATTGGGAATGCGTCTTATCTAAGGGCAATCCCTCCCCCAACCCTTTTCCCAAACTGGGTTCTTTGAAATAAAACCGATTGGATGCTTCTTGGCAGTCTGGACAATGCCGGGGGTGTGGCTGGACGGTCTAGTTATGCTTCCACGATGGTGCCGTAGAGGTCATAAATATCCGCAGCGGTAATTTGAACAGGGACAATACTGCCGAGGGAGGCTTCTCCGGTGACATATACCAGTCCGTCAACGTCTGGGGCAAATCTAGGCGATCGCCCGATTAATTCACCAGTCGCTGGGTTTTCCTGTTCGATCAGCACATCCACCGTTTGTCCGACACAAAGTTCATTGCGGCGGGCAGCAATCGGTTGTTGAATTTCCATCAGAGCATCCCGACGGCTATCTTTGACAGATTGCGGTAGTTGGTTCGGTAAATCAATGGCAGGGGTTCCTTCCTCAGCCGAGAAAGTAAACACACCCACATGATCAAACTCGTGACGTTTCACAAAATCCACGAGGTGCTGGAAGTGTTCTTCCGTCTCGCCGGGGAAACCCACGATAAAGGTGGTGCGCAAAATTGCATCGGGTAACGCCTCTTTCAGGTCTTCAATGATTCGATCATTGACGCGACCTTGCCAAGGACGATTCATCGCCCGAAGAATATCTGGATGGGAATGTTGTAGCGGGAGATCCAGATAGGGAATAACGTTGGGGGTATCACGCATCGCCGTGATCACCTCAGGGGTCAACCCCGTCGGATAGGCATAGTGGATGCGGATCCAAGGCACATCGACTGCACCCAAGGCTCTGAGGAGTTCTGCCAATTTGGGTTTGCCGTAGATATCTTTGCCATAGTTGGTGGTGATCTGGGAAATCAGAATAATTTCCTGGACGCCTTGCTCAGCCAATTGTTTGGCTTCGGCCACGATGGACTCAATGGGGCGCGATCGCTGATCCCCTCTGAGGTGAGGGATGATGCAAAAGGCACATCGGTAATCACAGCCTTCCGCTACCCGGAGATAAGCCACCGCTTCGTTGGTGGTGCGGTAGCGGGGCACAGTTTCGTCAGCGATATAGGTAATTTCTTGGGAAACTTCCTTTACAATCTCGCCCTGTTCGGTGCGTTGAATCACGTCAACGATTTTGTGATAGTCCCCAGTGCCTACGAGAGCAACGGCTTCAGGCAATTCTTCTAAGAGTTGCTCTTGGAAGTGCTGCGCCATGCAACCGGAAATGACAATTTTCTTGTTTGCCTCTGCCAATTCCACTAGGGTACGCACAGATTCGGCGCGGGCATCTTCGATGAAGCTACAGGTGTTGACGATGACGTAATCGGCTAGTTCTTCGTTTGCATCAACCTCATAACCAGCATTTACCAATAGCCCAATCATATGTTCGGAATCGATGCGGTTTTTTTCACAACCAAGATGGGAAATGGCGATTGTCGGTTTTGTGGTCATGCAGTTTCTAGTAAAGAACGGAGTTTAGGTCAAGATCTAGGAACGATTTCTTAATGCATTGTAACGGATCTTGGGGCGATGCTGAAATATTTTTTAGGAATTTGTCAGCAAACCTTGTTACCATTTGCCCAAAAATTTAGAGGATTTGCTCCAATTTTTGCACCCAATCGAGCATATTGTGACGGTTGGCGCGGTAGCTGGTGGGGTGGGCAATGAGGCGGACGGTGCTATGAAAGAGCACTTCAACTTCTTCGAGGTTATTTTCCCTAAGGGTATTCCCAGTGGAAACAAGGTCAACGATCGCCTCGGACATGCCGGTAATGGGGCCGAGTTCGACGGAGCCGTGGAGGGGGATGACTTCAATGGGGAGATCGAGATCGCGGAAGTAGTCTTTGGCGCAATTAACAAATTTGGAGGCTACACGGCAGTTGGGGGGGAGTTGCCGGGGATTTTTGTAGGGGCTGGCCTTGGGGACGGCAACGGAGAGGCGACAACCACCGAACCCTAAGTCTAACAGATTCGCGACATCGGGTTTTTTCTCCCGGAGGACATCGTAACCCGCAAAGCCCAGTTGGGCCTGGCCATATTCGACATAGACGGGAACGTCATGGGTGCGCACGAGCATCGCCCGGGCAGTGCCAGTGGGATCGGTGATTTGCAGTTGGCGATTTTTTTTATCGAGGAAGGCGCTAAAGTCTAACCCGACTTGTTGGAGGAGGGCGATCGCCTCTGGGAGGAGGCCACCTTTGGGAATGGCAATGGTAAGCATTTTTTCGTTAGCAGTGATTCAAAAATCTTTTAAAAAACGGGATTTAGAGGGTTTCGAGTTTGGGTTCGCCACTGGGGTCAATCCAGGCGAGGTGGGTGATGTGGCTACTGCGGGCGTAGGCATAAATTTCGGCAGGCGATCGCCCTCCCAGTTCCACTTCGACGCGCACCATTTCATCCCCTTGACGCAGGGTTTGGGCATAGTGAAATACCTGTTGTTGGGCCTCAGGTTCCGTCGCAATTACCAACCAAGCACTGCCAGCGAGTTGTTTTGGCAATTGGGGACTCGCCAAAAGGCAGGTGTGTAGTTCTTCAATATTCAAGCAAAAGCCAATACCGGGGTGATTTTCCCGTTGGGGATGATACAGGCCCAGAAGCTGATCATAGCGGCCGCCTTGACCCAAGATATAGGACTGATGATTGGCAAAATTAACCACCTCAAACACAATGCCCGTGTAGTAATCAAAGGTCTGAATTAGGGTTAAATCCAAGATAATTGGCAGTTGCTTCTGGGTACTCCCAGCCAATAACGCAAAGAGAGCCTTAAGATTCGCGACGATTTCCTGCGCCTCTGGCCCCAGATCAAACTGACTCACCCGCGCCAATACGGTTTCCGGCTCGCCACGCAGATCAAAAATGTCCAGGGCATAGGCCTTGAGATCCTCATCCAGGGGTAATTCCTGCAACCCAACCCGGTCTAAATTGGCCACACAATGACGAACTGTTTCTCTTACTGGTTCAGGAAACGGATCCAAGAGCGATCGCCCCAGGGCCGCCTCCCCTAAAATTAACTGCCAATCTTCTAAACCCAGGGCATCGAGGGAATCTGCTAGAAGCAATAAAATTTCTGCATCCGCCACAATTCCTGCCGCAAAGAGTAACTCTACTCCCGCTTGGTAAAACTCCATCTGTTTGCCGTGGCTGCCCCGGGGGGGATGGCGAAACACATTGGCCCGGTAACAAAGCCGTTGGGGAAAGGTATTTTCGGCCATTCTGGTGACAGCCGCCCTAGCGATCGAGGCCGTTAACTCTGGGCGCAAACCCAAAGCTTGACTTTCTGCCGTTTGTAGTTGAATGACCTTTGTGCGATCCACCGCCCCGCCAGCCGTGAGCGTCTCCAACCATTCCAAAGTAGAGGTGACGATCCGCTGGTAGCCCCACTGTTGAAAAACCCGTTGGAGATTGTCATTAATCCAGGCCTTTTGAGCAACTTCGAGGGGTAATAAATCCCTGGCACCTGCGGGGGGTTGATGAATCATGAAATCCGTATGTTGAGCTTTGCCGTCGCCTATTCTACTTCTTTTTCCCGCCAAACAAACCGCCAAATAAACCCCCTTGTTTATCGGAGCTCCCTTTCTTGGCCCCTGGTTGGGTCTCTAGGGCGCTGCCCATCACTTTTTCGAGGGCTTGCTTGGCTTGGCGAACGAGGGGATCTGTTGGTTTGGAGAGGTAAGCTTTTTTGATATGCACCTTGGCCATTGCCAGTTGGTTTTGGCTGAGATAGGACAGTCCCATGAGGGCGTGGGCCTTGATGCAGTTGGGATCGAGCTGGAGGGCATCTCGGAATTCCAGCACGGCCTTGGCATAGTTTTTCTTTTTTAGGTGTTCTTCTCCCCGCCAAAGGGCTGCGTCTAGGGAAGATGTGCTGGTATTTTTCGGCGGCGGCGGGCTGACGGTAGTGCCTGATGTCGCCATGGTTTCCCCAGGATATTGGGGCATGGTTTCTTTGGTCTCGACTTTTTTAACCTTGCCGAGGTATTGGAGATAGACGAGGTTCAGTTCGCTTAAGGTGGCGATCGCCTGGGGGACTGTGGCCATCGTTTGGTAATTTGCCTGGGCCAAAGCGGCCACCTTCTCCCGGTAGAGCGCCGAAATATTCCCTGGGGTATCGAGGAGTTCCTGGGCTTCCGTCGTGGTGAGGACAAGGTTATCTGTCTCATTACTCAATTGCTGACTCAATTGCACCAGAATCACTTGGTATTCTGACCAGGAAGCGGGCTTAGATAGTTTTTCGTAGGCCGGATTCACGAGCTTTGACAAAAATTCACTGGCCAAGCGTTTATCCAGAGCCTGGGTTAGGGTACAGGTATCCGGGTGGAGCCGTTGGGCAATTTGTAAATAGGCTTTGCGCACGACTTTTGGATTCGCATCAATGGGCAAGCCGAGCACCGCAAAATGGTCGGCAATTTTTCGAGCAAATAATCCTTGGTTAATGGCAAGCGACATATGTTTGTGGGGGTCCCATTGACCTAATTATGACTGATTCTAAAAAAGGTACAACCGTTTAATGATGGTTTTTATGAATCCGCAGCGTAATAACTCTGAAACCATCCTTGGGCCTCTTGGAGGGCGACACTCAACGGGGTATGAATTTTGCCATTCGTCGCCAAGAGCCGACCACTGCCCATATCGAGGGGGGCTTGATCGTAGCTGGTGACGAGGCCGCCCGCTTCCCGCAAAATGCAGATGCCCGCCGCCATATCCCAGGGTTGGATGCCCCGTTCCCAGTAACCATCTAGGCGACCACAGGCCACATCCGCGAGATCAAGGGCCGCCGATCCGCCCCGTCTGACCCCCTGGGTTTGGTGGGTGAGGTAACAAAATTCACGGTAATTATTATCCTTCGTTTGCCGGCGATCATAGGCAAAGCCAGTGGTAAGGAGACTATTTTGTAGCTGATCTGTTTTTGAAACTTGGATCAGTTGGCGATTTAGGGTGGCCCCTAATCCTTGGGCGGCGCGGAAGAGTTCATCGCGGTAGGGATTGTAAACAACGCCCACTAACGGTTCGCCGGCATATAACAGAGCAATGGAAACTGAAAACATCGGATAGCCATGGGCGTAGTTCACTGTGCCATCGAGGGGATCGATCATCCAGAGGTAAGGACTGGGCTGATTTGTGGCTAACTGGCCTGCTTCTTCGGCATGGATCGGCACATCCGGTAGATGTCTTTGGAGCAGCTCGATAATGGCGGCTTCGGAGGTGGTATCCGCTTCTGTGATCAGATCGCCTGGGGTTGCTTTTTCCCGAATTTGTTGGAGGTTGCCGTAGTATTTTCTGAGAATTGCGCCAGCACTGAGGGCGGCTTCTGTGGCAATGTCGAGGTAAGTTTGGCGTTCGGGTAGGGAGGGAAGGGCCATAGAGATATTTATAAAAGGAGATGGGCAAAGTTTGAATCCAAGAAAGTGGCGATCGCCCCAGGATCAGAGTTGATAATGGGGGTGTCTAAATACCGTTAGTCTTCATCAAGGGGTAGACCAAAGCGAATCTTACCCTTACCGAAGTTGCGCCCAAACTGGAGTTCATACACTTCGTCCTCATCCTGGGTTTCTACCACCAAATCACTTTTGGCATGGCTCACACACATCAGCGCATAACCCTGGCGTTGCAGATCCGGGGAAAGTCCCATGGCATATTTTTGTTCGAGATCCCCGGACAAAACCCGCACAGCGCAGGTCGTACAGGCCCCGTTGCGACAGGAGAAGGGAATCTGAAACCCTTGTTTTTCGATGCTCCGCAGGATGAATTCGTCCTCAGGGACGGTAAAAGTCTGGGTTTCGTTAATTTGCCGGTAATTAATCGTGATTTTGTGAGTTTTAGCCATGGTTACAGCAGAAAAAATAAAAATTTGCCTTTTCCTTTAGTTATTGTATAATCATTAACCGTGCCCCATCTGGAGAGATGGCCGAGCGGTTGAAGGCGCAGCACTGGAAATGCTGTTTAGGGGTAACTCTAACGAGGGTTCGAATCCCTCTCTCTCCGTTCTAATTTAGAACCTATTTACAAAAGCCTTAGATGTGTTGTCTAGGGCTTTTTTGTGGCTTGAAAGACGATGGTTAATGCTCCATTTCTGCCAGTTCTAACCACCGTTCTGTTTTTGCTTCGATGTCTTGATTTAGGGCTTCTAATTTTAAAGAAAGGGCCTGCAATTGCTCATAGTCAGCTTGGTTACTGAGTTCTGTTTGCAATGCTTCCCGCTGAATTTCTAGCTCAGGAATAATCTCATTTTCGAGACGTGCTAGTTCACGCCGTTGGTAGTTTGACAGGCGACGGGATGGGGCTGCTTTTGGCTTGCTAGGGGTTTGTGGTTTGGCGATCGCCTCTTTTTGAGGAGGATTTTCCGGTGGGTTTTGGGCGGCTTCTGCCTGTTTATAGTCTAAATAAAGGGAATAATTGCCGGGGTATTGTCTCAGCAGTCCATTGCCTTCGAGGGCAAAAATCATGTTCACTGTCCGGTCGAGAAAATAACGGTCGTGGGCAACGATAATCACACAGCCATTAAAGTCTTCGAGGTAATCTTCCAAAATCGACAGGGTTTGTACGTCTAAATCATTCGTAGGTTCGTCAAGAATGAGTAAATTCGGCGCACCCATCAGCACTTTTAGCAGAAATAAACGCCGTTTTTCACCCCCAGAAAGTTTCTGAATCGGCGCATATTGTTGATCAGGCGGAAACAAAAATCGTTCCAACATTTGGGATGCTGTAATTTGTGTGCCATCCGCCGTTTGCACATAGGTAGCAACATCTTTGATGTAATCAATCACCCGTTGATTTTGTGTGGCTTCATCAAGTAAATCATCGGAATGTTGGTCAAAATAACCAATATGAATCGTACTGCCAATTTCTACTGTGCCGCTATCGGGTTCGAGTCGTCCTGTAATCAGATTTAAAAAGGTCGATTTACCCGCCCCATTGCCGCCGATAATACCGAGGCGATCGCCGGGATTAAATTCATAACTAAAGTCTTTAATGATCGTTTTATCATCGAAACTTTTACAGAGATTTTCGACGACAACAACTTTTTTACCAATCCGTCGCCCCGGTGTATCAATTTCAACTTTACCTTGGGCTTCTTTGAAGGTTGTATTTTGCATATCGGCAATTCGATCAATGCGCGCTTTTTGTTTGGTACTCCTCGCCTTCGGCCCCCGTTTGAGCCATTCTAATTCCCGTCGCAATACCCCTTTATGTTTCTGTTGGCTGCTAACCGCTGCCTCTTCTGCCAGGGCTTTTTTCTCTAGGTAATAGGAATAATTTCCGGCGTAGGTATACAGATCGCCGCGATCAATTTCGATGATGCGGTTGGTGACTTTGTCAAGGAAATAACGGTCGTGGGTGATTAATAGTAATGCCCCTGAAAATTGAGTTAAATAGCCCTCTAACCATTCCACTGAATCGGCATCTAGGTGGTTCGTTGGTTCATCCATTAGGAGCAAATCAGGTTCCGATAATAATGCTGAAGCAAGGGCAATGCGTTTGCGGTAACCACCGGACAAATCCCCTACTTTTGTCTCAAAATCATCAATGCCTAATTTACTCAAGATAATCTTGGCATTGGTTTCCACTTCCCAAGCATTCAGGGCATCCATTTTTTCGGTAATACTAGATAATTTGCCCATGAGACTATTCAATTCATCACCAGAAGCCTTTGCCATTTTGTGGGATAAGTCTTCATAGGCCTTAACCCATTTCATTTGTTCACTGCAATTGGCAAAAATCTGATCTAAAACGGTATTTTCTGGATCAATTTCTGGTTGTTGTGGTAGATAAATAATCCTTGCCCCAGAACGAACGAGCCGCTGTCCTCCATCAATGGGTTCAATCCCCGCAATCATTTTTAAAAGGGTTGATTTGCCCCCCCCATTTACCCCAATCAAGCCGACTTTTTCACCATCATCGATGCTCAAGCTCGCCTCTTTGAGAATTTCTTTAATACCGAAATCTTTTTTAATGGATTGGAGGGTAATGATACTCATATCAAGAATTTATTTAAGTATGCCTAGATTTAAATATTTTCTAAATTCATTTTGTGATTCTTCTAACTGGTTAGTTAACCAGATCAATTTTTTTGCTTTTTTTTCCGCATGAATATCTCGATCATGTTGAGATAAATCTTTTTCAGCAAGTGAATGGCCGATAGTCAGTATGTCCAAAGACTCTTTTCTGATCTTTTTTATGTATTTACAAGTGTTTTCATCAAATAAAAAAGTAGCGTCTCTAGTATTTAAGTCTAACTCTATTAAACGAGCATCATAAAATGCTTCTGGATCAAGAAGTGATGGATGATTACGAACAGAAACCATAAATTTAATCACTGCACTAAAAATATTTAGCCGTCGTTCATATAAATCAAATTTAAGCCGATATTTATTGATTGTATACTGCTGACATGCGACGTAAGCTGAAATACATGCAGCAATTGCAGAGGCAAATGCTGCAAAAAAAGAAGGATTTATAGAATGAGTTGTATTAGAAATTAAAATTTTAAGTGACTCAAGTATCATAAGCACTTTTCGATAATAATTTAAAAAATAGGACGATTTTAAGCCAAAGTATCTTTCTGCTTCAAATCGCCCCAAATAATTGACGAGACGTTTTTTAGAAGTTGATATGACTCATGTTTGCTTCAACTAAGCGTTGAACCACTTCCTCCATCGGAATCGCGCCGAGTTCTCCAGAGGCACGGGTGCGGATACTGAGGCTATTGGCTTCGACTTCCTTCGCCCCGGCGATCGCCATCACAGGAACCTTCTGTTTTTCGGCGTTGCGGATCAATTTGCCCAGACGTTCCCCAGAGGCATCGGCGATCGTCCGGATGCCAGCGGCTTGCAGTTTATCCGCTTGGGCTTTGGCGTAGTCGAAAAATTCATCGCTAACGGGGAGAATTCTGACCTGTTCGGGGGCGAGCCATAGAGGAAAATCACCCGCATATTCTTCGATCAGAATGCCGATCAATCGCTCCAAGGAACCGAAGGGTGCTCGGTGAATCATAATCGGCCGTTGGCGATCGCCATGCTCGGTAACATATTCCAATTCAAAGCGTTCAGGGAGATTGTAATCCACCTGTACTGTACCCAATTGCCATTCCCGTTCGAGGACATCTTGGAAAATAAAGTCGAGTTTCGGGCCGTAGAACGCCGCTTCCCCTTCGGCTTCAAAGTAGTCCATATCCAGCTTGGTGACGGCTTTACGGATTGCGTTTTGTGCCTTTTCCCAGACCTCATCGGAGCCAATATATTTATCGGAGTTGGGGTCACGGAAGCTCAGTCGCGCCTTGAAATTCTTCAGTTGCAGACTCTTAAAGACGGTCAAAATTAAATCGACAACGTTAAAGAATTCTTCTTCGAGTTGATCTGGCGTAACGAAAAGGTGGGAATCGTCCACAGTAAAGCCCCGCACCCGCGTTAAACCGCCCAATTCACCGGATTGCTCGTAACGATAAACCGTGCCAAATTCCGCCAGACGGATCGGCAATTCCCGATAGGAGCGCAGTTGATCTTTATAAATTTGGATGTGGAAGGGGCAGTTCATCGGCTTCATCACAAAACCCTGTTCCGCCGCCCGTTCTGCGTCGCCGTCCGCCATCATCGGAAACATGTCCTCGCGGTAGTTCTGCCAGTGACCGGACACTTTAAAAAGATCCACGCGGGCGATGTGGGGAGTCACGACACCTTGGTAACCGCGTTTAGTTTGTTCCGTTTTAAGAAAATTTTCGAGGGTGGAACGGATCAACGTTCCCTTCGGCGTCCAGAGGGGTAAACCAGGGCCGACTTGATCGGAGAACATGAACAAACCCAGTTCTCTGCCGAGTTTGCGATGGTCGCGTTTGAGGGCTTCCTCTTTGCGGCGTTGGTATTCTTTGAGCTGTTCGGGGGTTTCCCAAGCGGTGCCGTAGATGCGTTGCAGTTGTTGATTATTTTCGTCACCCCGCCAATAGGCTCCGGCGACCGATTCGAGGGCGATCGCCTTGGGGTTAATATCACCAGTATTTTCCACGTGGGGGCCAGCACAAAGATCCCACCATTGATCACCGAGGTAGTAGAGGGTGATCGGGTCGTGAATCCCTGCGAGGATTTCGAGTTTGTAGGGTTCGTTGATTTCCTTGATCCGTTTTTCGGCTTCGGCCCGGGAAATTTCTTCACGGATCACAGGCAATTTTTTCTTGACGATTTTCACCATCTCTTTTTTAATCGCCTTGAGATCCGCTTCCGTAAAAGGTTCTGGCTTGTCGAAATCGTAGTAAAACCCATTCTCTGTCCAAGGACCAATGGTGACCTGGGCGTCGGGAAATAGCTTTTGGACAGCCATCGCCATGACGTGGGAGGTGGTGTGGCGAATCCGCTTGAGGGTGTCTGATTCACTGGTTTTGGGAAGTTTCATCGGTTCGAGTTGTTCACCATTCACCTGATCCATGGTTGAAATATGCTCCTTAAAATTGCTCCAAAAAGTTTAGCAGGTCGCCATTCTATGTTATCCGTTGTCTCTGCTGGACTGGGGAATTTTCACTTACCGAATCTCATTACGCAAACCACAGGCGGCGGCATAGGCGATCGCAATGGCATCGACACTGTCATCGATAGGCATCGTCTCCATCCCAAAAATCGACTGCACGAGGGTCGCTACTTCCCGCTTATCGGCCTTTGCATTACCGATGTGGCATTTCCAACTGGATTGGTGCAGATAAATCGGTTCGATGTTTAATTCTCGCAGGCTAACCAAGTTTAAAATGCCTAGACCCTGTAATACGCCCCCTGCTGCTTTGATCTGACGGCTAAAGAAGGGCATCTCGATGGCGATCGCCTCTGGGTGAAATTCCCCCAAAATTTCTGTGTAGTCCTGTTCAATTTCTAGGAGTCGTTGGGGCGTCGATAAATTTTTGGCTGTTTCGATAATGCCGTAATCAAGAATTTGTGGCAGCGTTTGTCCCTGTTCTTCGAGGACCGCCCAACCAATAATTGCTAAACCAGGATCAATGCCAAGCCAACGCTTCATAGCGAAAAAATTTTTATATGGGTATTTATTCAGTCACAAATTTAGCACGACATTCAAAGTACACTGACTGTGCATTTGAGCTGTCAAGGCTCTCATAGTTTCCATAGCAAATATTTAAAAACGATGCGATCGCATTTAGATAAAAACTATTATCTCAATTTTGCATCGATCTAAATTGAGATTAAAGAGACAATTAGATAGAATCAGCTTAAGAATTATATTGTCTAATTTTGAGAAGATAAGTGGTCTAAATCTAGTGGATCGCTTTCAAGGTAGTCTTTTGCTGTTATATCTTCCATAGTTACAACTGAACCATTTACATCTTGAAAACGACCATGTTTAGGAATTAATTGCAACCATGTTTCTAATAATTGATTCCATCCCAATCCTTGAAAATCGACTTGGTTTTCATCACGAATAAACCAAAACATTAATTCAATATTAGGAGAATTCCAAGAAGGCGATGCTCTTACCCTAATTTCACGCAAAGCACGTAAAGCATCACCCTCATTGCTTGATTTATTATGCTTATTCTTAATACGTTTTTGGAGTTCGCTCACAAATCCAACAAAGTCATCAGGAAAAGCAAACCTAACTCGTTTTCGCGCCAATGCTTGACCTAATGCTCTAATTTCCTCATCGTCTCGACATCCTTGTTGGCGTTTCCATTCAGCAACAACAGCTTTTTCTACTGTCATCACGCGATCGAGGTCGGCAACTAAATTAAGCTCTGCAACCCCTGGAATATAAGTATATTGTGGTCTTCTTGCTTTTTGAATTTCTAATAATCTCTGTGGATCAACCTCAAAAAGAGGAGAAACTTCAATAAATGGACGCTCTTTACAAGAACGAACAATATCACAAGTTTGCGTAATTACGACAAAACCAGGAATTGGTACTTCTGCTAAATTGATTTCTTCTGTTGCTGCTTCTTCAGATTCTTTTGTTAATGGTCTTTTGGGATCGCACCGTTGAACAAACCAATATTCTCCAAGCACATAATCCCCCTGACACCATTCCTGAAGAACAGCATCTATTTCTCGAATCCAAGTATCGCGCTCATTTTCCACTACTATTCTTGCGACTCCTTACTGATTTAGCAGGTCTAGAACGTCTAGCTTCGCGACGAATAGGTTCAATAGGATCTTGTAAAGCATCAATAAGATTTTCTGGACTTACGGGTCTACGTAGTTCAAGAGCATCTTCAGATAAAGGATTGAGCTTTGGTTTTTGAGGTGCATTGCCCGAACCTGAAATATTTTTAACTTCTTGGTATTTCCCATCTACTAATAAATCGAAAGGAAGTATTCCATCTTTAATAGGCATCAACAAAAGATTACGATTGAGACTCGCACTACCTCGGTTAATGTATTTAATAACACCCAACAATCGATTAAGCTTTTCTTCATTGGAGCTATTAATTTGTTGTCCACTTGCCCAGAAATGAAGGGTTCTGCGTGAAACATTAAATAATCTAGCAAGCTGTTCCCAAGTTAATCCACTTAGTCTTCTTAGTTCATTAATGGACTTTTGCGTATTACTCTGAATTTCATGAGGTGTTTTAAGATAATAGTAGACCGCAGTTGGATTAACCCCACTTGTTGTAGAATCTGAAGCTGTTAACCAATCCAAATCAACAATTGTGTCTAAAGCAATAGTATTATCTCTGGCAAAAAAACCTCTAGGAATCATTGATTGAGATTGTGAGTCTATCATAGAACCACGAGCAGAGGTGCTAGTCAAATCATTTGATTTCTTCTCTAAAAGATTATTCATCCTTCACCTCCAAAACGTCGTAAAAATTCATCTTGCACAATCCATCGAAAGAACGTATATAATCGCTCCGAAAACCGCTTGGCTTCAGCCATTTGTTTCTCAACACTGAACTCTCGGTTCTTGGAAAGAGACATATCTAGATCTAGTATCCAACTTGGTTCGGCAATAGGCTCGAGTACGCTTGGATCGAAAGTCGTATTTGCCGCTATCAGTCCCCATTTGGCAAGAATTTGCCCACCTTCTTCTGGAATGATAAACAAAGATTGATTAATACTTTCTTGAATATAACTTTTTAATTCAGAATTTGTAATGCCAGCTATCTCAGATCTGACAAGACATGAAATATCTTGTGTATGTTGTCCAACTAGCCTATCTATATATCGCAATCCAAATCGTTCAATAACATTAAGATTAAAAGTCTCCTGAAGTGCTACCAACAGAAATCGCAAATGTTCCAGAAAATCAGTACGACTTAAATAATTAGTAGTTTCAAGTGCCATAAAGTTAGGTGTTAATGATACTCGCCACCGATTTTCAACATCTGAAAATCGCCAAGTTATTTGAGGAGGTGTTTGTTCAAAACCTTGCCTACCAAGAATAAGTCCCTGCGTTTTTTCAGGCTTAAGAATAGGATATTTTTTTCGAATTTTTTCTTGAAATTGACTCACTATATCGCCTTTTTCAATTGCAAGAATAAGTGGAAAACGTACTTGGGCAATCACGCGAACAAGAGGTGCATTTGCTAAAGGCACTTCTGAAGGAGGTGAATCGATAAGTGGATTGTTGATACTAGCCACTTTTTGCATCCTTTTGAAAATTGTGGACAAAAATAAGCATTTTTAGTACCAAAGAACTACACACAAGGCGTTTACTATTTTGTGTAATGCTATTTTAATTCACTAATGTGAATTAAAGTGTGAAGTATAAACAAAAATTTTCAAACAACCATAGCGTTTTTGCGATGTGCTCATCTGCTACTTCATCTCCTTTTCGTATTACGTTCCGCTAACGATGGCGACGCAAAATTAAGATCACAATAATCGGCGCACCAAACATCGCTGTAACCGTATTCAAGGGTAACGTTAATTCACTGCCCGGCAATTGCACAATAATATCCGCCAGCAACGCCAGACTAGATCCCAATAAAGTTACCGCTGGCACCAAAAGCCGATGATCAACCGTTTTCAGTAAGCCCCGGCAGAGGTGCGGCACCGCAATCCCTAGGAAAGAAATCGGGCCACAAAATGCCGTGACAGATCCCGCTAGAAGAGCAGTGCTAACAATAATGTGACGGCGGGTTGCCTTCAGGTTGAGGCCAACGCTTTGGGCGTACTGCTTGCCGAGAAGAAGCGCATTCAAAGGTTTCGCCTGAAAAAAAGCCAGGAGTCCCCCCGCAAAAATTAACACCATAAAAATAGGCAACTGTTCCCGCTGGATTTCCGCAAAGCTGCCAAACGTCCAACTGAGATACAGGCGCAGCGCTTCTGTGGGGCTAAAGTGCAACAGCAATGTAACGAGGGAATTGCTGACATAGCCGAGCATCAACCCCAAAATTAATAGGGTGCCATTGTGGGGAATCCGACGGGCGATCGCCAAAACGAGCAGCAACACCGCCACCGCCCCCAAACTTGCTGCCATCGCCACACTCAAATTTCCAAAAAGACCGCCCATAAAACCCGTTCCCAACAGCACCAGAGCCACCCCCAAACTCGCCCCAGAATTGATGCCTAGCACAAAGGGGCCAGCGAGGGGATTATTAAATAGGGTTTGCATCTGGAGGCCGCTAATCCCTAGGGCTGCTCCGGCAAAGGTGGCGGCGATCGCCCGTGGAAAGCGCAGTTGCCAAACGATTTCTGCCCACACCGGATTGTCAATGGGTTGACCCAAGGCGATCGCCAAAAGTTGATCCCAGGGAATGGTCGTCGAGCCCAAACTCAAACTGAGGAAAAATAAAATCCCCCATAATCCCCCCAGCAGGATAAATAACGAGGGCGATCGCCACCGCAGTTCCGGTAGGGACAAACAAGTTAGAGGGGTCGTGGTGTAGGGAATTTTCACGGGGAATCTTGCAAGTGACGGTAATAATAAAGCTCGTGGTCAGGTAATTGATCCGGATGGGCGATTTTAATCACATCGGCGAGGATCACATCGGGATTGAGAATGCCCCCTTCCCAAAAATCATTACCTCCCCCAGACGCAACCCGGTTGTTGGCGGCATAGACTTGCTGGTTTTGTACTGCCTCAAACAGTTCATAGCGCGGGTCTTCCTGGAAAATATCGGCGGTGGTTTGCCAATCAGGATTCACATTCAGCCAAAGATCCGCTGTTTTTGCCCGACCTAGAACAGCCTCAAAATCTAGAGGTAAGCTCAAGCGGGCCGTTGTCGCATCCCAGGGGTAATTCACGTTCGCATCCCGCAGCAGTTGGGCCACATAGCTTTCGCCCCCCGGCACATACCAGACCCCTTGGTAGGGCGACCCACTCAGCACCATCGGCGTGGTGTCTAAATCTTTGACTTGGTTCACGAGGGCTTGGTAACGGTTGGCGATCGCCCCAAAGGTTGCGTTGGCGTTTTTTTCTGCGTTGAATAATAGAGCCGTAAACTTAAGCCATTCCGCCCGGCCCAGGGGAGTCGGTTCCAGGTGCGCTGCGTCTAAAACCACCGTTAACCCCAAAGAATCCAAGGCGCTGGTATTGTTCCCCTCGCTGGCATCGAGGCGATAATTCAAAATCACATCGGGCTGGAGACTGAGGATCGCTTCCCGGTCTAGCTGGAGGTTGCCCACTTCTTTGATTTCACCTGCTTCAATGGCCGCCCGGATCTCAGGACTGTAAATCAATTGGCGATCGCCTACCCCCACCAAATTTTCCGACTGCTTTAAAATTTCCAAATGGGGTAAATAGGTCGTCGAAAGGGCAATCACCCGGTTTACAGGCACTTCAACAATGGTCGCCCCTGGATAATCCTCTGGAATGGGCGTACCACACTGCACGAAAACATAGGTCAAATCCTGCTGGGCCGTTTCCCAGGGTTGCCGCACCGTCACCACTTTGTAATGGTCGTGGTATGTCACCTGAAAGCCCCTGGCAAATTCTGGTGTCACCTTATCGGGGAAATAATCCACCGCCGGGTCATAATTTTCGACACAGGCCGCCGTCGAAGTTGGGGTTTCTACGGTTTGTTGGGTGGGGCCACACCCCCCTAGCCACAGGGATAAACCCAGGCCCAGCAGAGGAATCGAACGGTGTGGCAAGAAGGGGAAACGCATCGTTTTTTCTCCTACGCAAACCACGGAATGCGTTGGACTTTTGTCTGGAAGCGACCATCGTCCTGGAGTTCAAACAGACGGAAACCCGGTTGTTCCCACAGTTGGCGATCGCCTTCCCGCAATTCTTGATCCGGGGGGGTCACTTGGGTACAGGTTGATGGCGTACCAAAGCAAGAAATGCCCCCTTGGGTGACGCTGTATTCCAGATGCACATGGCCAAAGAAAACCGTTTTCACCTGGGGATGATGTTGCACAATCTGCCAAAATTCGGCGCGGTTGGTCACATCGATTTGATCGAGCCAATCAACGCCTGCTGGCACCACATGGTGATGGATGGCGATCGCCACCGGAGAGTGTGAAGATTGTTCCAGGTTTTCCGCGAGCCAAGCCAGTTGCGCTGTATCTAAAAAACCCTCGCCATATTCTGGGTTCTCAAGAAACGAATCCAACAGCAACAGTTGCCAGTTCCCCAAAGAAATGTTCTTGTCTGGCGAAAGATAATCTCCCTGCAAAATCCCGGCCATTGCTTCTGGATCGTCGTGGTTCCCTGGCAGCCAATAGCTAGGAATCTGCGTTGCTTCGACTAAATCCCGTAGCCGTTCGTAGGCGATCGCCTCACCGTGGTGGGCTAAATCCCCGGTCAAAATCAAGCAATCCGGTTTAAACCGTTGCACCGCCGCCAATACTGCCTGAAACGACGCATCCGTTTTTACGCCCCGCATTTCGGCATCGGGATGGTCGAGGAGGTGGGTATCAGTAATTTGGGCAATGAGAACCATAGGAAATTGTGGGCAAAATTGGGAAACGAAACAAAGCAGCTTAACGGAATTGAGCATTGACACCAATCTGAAACCGACGCCCCACTCCAGGGTAAGCGGGGAATGTTTCAAAATCCGCATCAAACAAATTTTCCACACTCGCCGTTAAATTTACGGTATCACTGATGGGATAGCGCGCCCGCAGATCCAGGTTTGTGTAGCCTGCCAAGGATTCAGTATTGGCATTATTCGTCAGGCGATCGCCCACCCGTTTCAGGAAAATTCCGGCATAAATTCCCTGGGGATTTTCGTAGGCAAGACCCACATTGAAATAATCTGTCCCCGCAAAGGCGACCTCATTACCAACCACCGTCGGATCCGCATCGGCAAGAATTTCTGAGTTGTTCCAAGTGTAGTTAGCAAAAGCAGAAAAAGATCGGGACAATTGCAACGTCACCTCTGCTTCTAAACCTTGATTGCGGGCTTTCCGGACATTTTGAGGAGTGAATGTCCCAAGATCAAAAACGATGGCATCATCGAGGGTGTTATTAAAATAAGTCAGGCGCACCAAAGCACGATCCGAAAAGCGATGGTCAATGCCCAGATCAAAACTATTACCCAGTTCCGGCACTAAATCAGGATTGCTAAACCCAGGAAAATAGAGATCCACGGCAGTCGGAACCCGGAAATTGCGGGCATAGTTACCCCGAATGCGAGTCGATTCTCCCACTTGCCAGGCAAACCCTGCGCTGGGTGATGTGACCGAACCATCGGCCAAACTATTAAAGTCCTGGCGCACGCCCAGATTTAAAGCCAGTTCCGGGGTAACATCCAGGCCATAGCGGGCAAAAATGGCCCCTTGACTGAGGTTTTCGTCGTAACTAAAGCCAAATACACCAGGATCTTCTGCTTTTGCAGTCAAATAGCGGTAATCAAAACCATAGGTGAGATTTTGGGTTTCATTCAGTTGCCAATTGTGCTGAATCTGGGCACCAAAAGAATTGTTTTCATAGCGGGCATCGGTTGTCCCAAATTGATTCTCATCAAAGAAACGAAAATCATTCAGATCCGCAAATAATCTTGTCGTCAGCAGAGAATCATCGCTATTCCCCAGGCGAGACTCTAAATCCAGGGACAACAACCAATTATTGTCGTATTGGGTCGCATTTGGACTTGGGGAAGAAACACTGCTCGGAATTTCTAAATCCTTACTGCTGTAGATGCCGTTAAAGCGCAACCGGTGGCGATCGCCCAACTGACTCACCGCCTGGAGATTGATGTTTTGAATATTACTGGCGGCATTGTCCCGAGTTCCGGATAGATTACGCGCTCGGATATCATAATCAAAATCATTCGTTGCGGCGGTTCGGTCATAGGCAATCCGTACCGCTTGGTTTTCTGCCCCAAAACTAACGCCCACTTTTTGGCGGTTATAACCAAAATTACCGACATCTAACCCCGTTTCTACGACCACAGGCTGATTAAATTCCGGCTGTCGCGTGACGATGTTAATCACGCCGCCGATGGCATTGGAACCAAACAGCACCGAACTGCCCCCAGGGATTAATTCAATGCGTTCGACATTATCGGTAGTCAAATTAGACAGATCGAAGTTCCCTGAATCGAAACGATTAAGCGGCCTGCCATCAAGCAAAATTAATGTTTGGGAAGAACTATTAGCCCCCCGAAAAATCTGAGAACTTTGGGCACCGAGGCGAGATCCAGCCGTGCTATCAATAAAAATCCCAGGGAAATATTTCAAGGCTTCGTTGACGGTGCGATACCCTTGGGCTTCAATTTGCTCCCGGTTAATCACATAGGCCGCACGGGTTGCATCTTGAACCGTTTCTTCCTGGCGCGACGGAGCATATACAGGTTGATTTAATAGCTGGTCAATGACCGTTAGTTCAAAATCAACGGTCTCTTGTTCATCATCTAGATCGTTCTCTTCTTGAGCAAAAACAGCGATACTACTACAGAGAAAACAAAGAATAGTAAAGCAAATCGTCTGGGGCGTAAAAAATGACGTCATCTAAGAATATTTTGGGCTAATTTTTAATGTAATGAAGGGAGAATTCATGGAGTAGTAGCAAGACTTTTAAGTCATAAAAAGCCTTGGTCAATAACCTTAAGAAAAGCAAAGCAGTTGAGCGATTAAAATATCGTCGATTTTTTTCTGATTTGCCAAAATCAATGCATTTCTCAACCTCATTGAATGAGGCTAATGCTGATGGAATAACGGGTTAAAGCAATATTTAAGACAAACTCGCTAACGAGACTGGGTTTGCTGATTGCGGCGATATTGCAGTCTCAAAAGATAGAAATTATGGGCAGCAGAAAAAGATTGAGTGCTAAAAGAAAACATCATCCGTACCTCGCAGATGGGTAATTACTAAAACGTTTATGCTTGGCTCGGCGGGCATTCTGACTTAGAAATTATTAGAAACTTCTTTACAGCTGCGGGACAGTGACGGATTTGCACCGTTCTTTCCCCATTGCTTTTATCGGCTGATCCCCGATAAAACCGAACAGAGTCTAATTATATAGCAGGCGATCGCCCCCGATGTAAATAGATTTATGAAGTCCCCTTGAGCCTTGGGAGAAAAGCACCTTTAGGGATTAAGCAGGGCCGTAATGTGGGGAATAATCTGGGTATGGTTGGTCAATAAATAATCCAGGCGATCGCTAATCAGCGACAAAATCAAGTCCTCATAGGTCATCCCCTGTTCCGATAGCCCCTGGGCAACGAGGCTGGTGACATTGGCAGCGGGCCGCTTAAGATCGGGCTTGGGATTAGCCTCTAAAATTTGGATATTTCCCGCCGCATCCATCCGGGCATCGATACGAATTAAGGCATTTAAACTAAATTCCCAGTAGACTTGTTGGGCGAGTTTTGCCAGCTTTTCTTTGGCTGGATCACGATCATCTAGAAAACGAATTCTTTGGCCTGTAATTGCTTTTTTATCCATCGAGGTAAAAATCTTTTCATCGGCTTCTAAAAGACGCTCTAAAATCGAAAACGTAAAGGGAGATTCTAATTTTTCAAACTGCCCTTGACGCTGGCGCACATAGCCACACACGGAGACACAAAATTCCCGCCCGGTCAGAAAAGGTTCGATTAACGCGGTGTTGTGGGTTTGCTGATGTATGTTGGCGATCGCCTCACCGAGATCCTGGGGCTGATCCACAAAATGAATATTCAAAGAGGCGCGACCAGAAACGGGTTTAACGAGAAAAGCCCCCTGGTAATCACCAAAGGTTTGTTGAAAACGAGCGTTGTCCTTGGCAGTAAATTTCCCTTGGGCCGGATGCCAAATCATGAATGGTGCAGTGGGAAAGCCGAGTCCTTGCAGTTCCCGTTTAAAGCTATGTTTATTATCTAAAATCGAGCTATTTAAAGGGTTATGGCCAATATAGGGCACCCCTAACATTTCTAAAATTGCCGGGGTGTGGCAGACGGGATTGTAACCCTGAACCCCACCAGTGTTGAGCCAAGCCAGATGAATCTGATGTTTCCGGAGGCGATCGCCTAATGTCGAATCATCGGGCAACACAAACACGTGCTGAAACTCTAAATCTTCGAGGGCCGCAGCAATGTCATGGGCTACCACTTCGTAGGTTTTGGTAGAGCGGGGATTGTGGGTTTGGTAGATCACGGCCCCCTGTGCTGCTTTGTCACCCCCATGAATTACGGCAATTCTTAACTTTTTCCGGAGAATTTCAAGGTAGTTTGGCAGTTGACTAAAATCGTAAACAAATCCCATCATTAACGTGACTTTCCCACAATTCTGAGCAGTTTTGTTATTTTAGAGGATCCCTGAGAAAAATATGGCAGGCAGAAAAAAAGAGATTGAGTCTTTAAAAGTACTAAAATCTCTAAACAAAAAAATCATGTCTGCATCCTATCCGACAGACCTCACCAATGACCAATGGTCTCTCATCAAACCCTTACTTCCCCAGTTCAATCTAGCAAGCTCCTGTCCCACTGACCTGCGCCAGGTTGTTCATGCGCGCTTTTATCTCCTCACGGGTAGTATTATCTAGCGCTTACTGCCCCGTAATTTTCCCCAATAGAAAACCGCCTCCCCCTGCGTCCGCTAATGGTGTGACGACACGACCCTCGAACCCATTAAGCAAACTCCCCACCAGTGGAAATGCCGCACAGGTCACGAGCACCCTCCTCACTCAGTTATGGAGTGGTAAATGCTCAATCGGTAGATACAGCCACAATGATTCATCAGGAGATCGGCTACCAAGGCGATGGGCTGAGGTGCTTGGCATAATTTTCAAAAGATTTGCTGCGTCAATCTGGTTCCATTGCGATAACGATCTTAATAGCGCCTATGCTTACCGCTTCATCCCTGGCAAAAGATCCAAAGAGACCAATATTTAAGTCAATAAAACTTCGGGAAATTAGGCTTATATTTTCCTAATCAAACAAGAATTATTTCTTTATTTGTCAATGATATTTGTGAGATTGTCTGAGTTATGAATCGTTATATGATTTTTGTTGTCTTATTGTAATTGGCAACTAAAAATAGGAAAAATTTTACTGTCTTAAATGGCGAATGCACTATTGTCCATAGACCCTTGGGGGGATTGTGGTGAAAACTTAAGAAAAATAAACCTTACTTTAAAAAAGCAACTTTCCCGAAACTTTGCCTGGTCTAGTCTATAGTTTTTATAAACTTAATTCTTTTCATTTTCTAAAGTCAATACTTACTATAAAAAAATGACTATACCTCTATTGACCTACGAACCAAGCTCTCAGAATCAACGGGTACAAGATTTTTTTATCGGCAGTGAAGAAAGTCCCAAGCAATTTAGCGTGGAATCGGCTTTTGCAAAAACAGATTTTGAGACCTTAATTCAGGCGGCCTATCGTCAAATTTTCAATGAGCAGCAGATGCTTGAACAAAATCGCCTAAAAGTTCAAGAATCTAAGCTGAAATCCGGTTTTATTACCGTTCAAGACTTTATCCGGGCGTTGTTATTGTCTGAGTCTTTTCGGCAACGGAACTATGACGTGAACAATAACTATCGCTTTGTGCGGATGTGCGTGCAGCGGGTACTGGGCCGGGATGTTTATGGTCAGAAAGAGGTTCTGGCTTGGTCAATTTTGTTGGCGACCCAGGGTTTAAATGGCTTTGTGGATGCCCTCTTAAACTCTGAGGAATATCTCGACAATTTTGGCTTAGATACTGTTCCTTATCAGCGGCGACGCATCTTACCCCAGCGCACAGAAGGAAATTTACCCTTTGCCCGGATGCCCCGTTATGACGCTGATTATCGTCAACAATTAGAAGATCTGGGCTATTTCCAAGAACGGGATGAAACGCCATGGGTCGCCCCTGCCTGGGTCAGCGTGATCGGGAAAACGGTTACCATTGCTGGAGCTGGGACATTGATTTTAGGGGCGATCGCCGTTGCTTTGGCCGCTTTTGAAATCATTAAGCTGTAGGTCTATGGTTCGATTGAGGGCAAGACTTCAATACCTTGGACAATACATAAAATTCAACCTCAAGGCCTAACAGGAGCAGATCTTGGGGTTTGGTTTATTCTGCTTCAACTAAATCCGGTTGAACACCGCGATCAATCACTTCAATATCCCATTGCCCCGTGCGATCGCCTTCAAAGGCGACCCAACGACCATCGCCGCTAACGGTAGGATTACGCACTTGACCGATGTAGGTGCGGGTCAGATTTTGGCTTTGGAAGGTTTGGCGGTCGTAGAGATAAATATTGGTTTTTCCTTCCTGCTCGGAAGTGTAGACAATGAAGCGACCATTACGGCTAATGTCTGGCTGGTCGTAGAACACATTGGGTTGATTTAAACCGGGCAGGGGCAAAAGCTTGCGTTGGGCGAGATCATACAAAAAAATACGCCGTTGTTGGCGGCGATCGCTACTAAAGACCAGGTAACGGCCTTCATCGGAAAGGCGGGGATTTTTTTCGCTATGGAGACTATTGAGATTATTGCCAAGGGGGTCGGCTGGGGGCGTCACAAAACTGGTACTCTGGCAGCCGATACACAAAACCCCTAGAAGGGCGATCGCCCAAGCATGGTTCATGAATCTGAGGTAGCGGACTGATTCGGGAGGGCACAACAGTTCACATTATCCAGGCACACTTTCCCCCACTGTAACGCCCAGCGCACCAGGGAAACGCGATTATCCGTCGCCGTTTTTGTCAAAATATTACTAATGTGGTTGTCCACCGTGCGCTTGCTAATGTCGAGGCGCGCCGCAATCTCATGGTTCGTCAGACCCGCTGCCACCAAATCGACAATTTCGATCTCCCGTTCCGATAAAGCCGCTTCACTTGCCGTCTTTTCCGTAGCCATAGACCCTTCTTTTGTCTGTGTATTGTTATTTTCCTATTGTAGGGGAGGTTTTCACGTTGGCTAGATTGTACACAATTCCCTCCCCCAGGCAACTAAAGATTTAACCCCGGAAAATCGGCGATCGCCATCGTCGAACTGACAAGCTGCATCCCGGCGGCGGCAAATCGATCAAAGGCTTGATCGGCCTGGGCTGTAAAATCAACTACCCCAGGAATCACGACCGGAGAAGTACAGTCCTCCAAAAGATAAACTTTCTTTGCTAAGGCTGGATCATGACGCAAAATTTCCGAGAGTAAATCGTCCACCGTCCAGGCTAGACAGTGACTTTTCGCCTGCCCCGCAATAATCAGCGCATCAAAGGCCAACAATTTTTGCAGGAAACGGGTATTTTCCTGAGCAATGGGTTGTCCATGGGCATCGTCTAAGACCTCTGGCCGCAACGCAGAATAATTTTCCGTGAGGGGATTATCTCCTTTAATTTCAAAATGGGTTTGGCTATGGCGCACTAAATTATGGAAAAACAGAGCCTCTTCCACCGCTGGCACAAGGGCATGGCCAATTCCTCCGAGCATGGCGTGGTAGGGCCAAATCGTCAGGGGATATTTCCCTGCTTGGCTGAGTTGAGCGGTGTAGTGGCGGGCATATTGTTGTAAGTCTTCGTAGTCGCGCTTCGTACTAAAGGCGATCGCCGGATTGACGCGCCAAAGACCCTGTGCAACCTCCGCAAAGCTGATATTGCTCGCGGGTTGGGGATGTTCGCCTGCTCCATTGACCCAAAAGACCGGGTGAAAAATTTGCACCGCCTTGTGGGTGTCCATGGTGGGGGTAATGGTGGTAATTGTTCCGAGATTTCGGTAGATAAATTCACACAAACGTCGGTTATCTTCCACGGCCCCCAGCCCTGATTGGCCGCCGACAAACAGCTCGAACTCCGGGATACAAAAGGTATTTTGCACATCGACCACCAGAAGACAAACGCGACAGCGGTCAGTGGTGGCTGGCTTAATCTGGTGTTCCTTGGCCCAGGTTTCAGCAGCGGCAGCCCGGTCTAGATAGGGGACACGCCAGATCTCACCAACGGTCTGGGGATTAAAAAAAGCAGGAATGGGTAGTTGATTCGCCATCATCGATACCTCAATTGGCAACAGATATTTTCGCCACACCCCTATTGTGGTGTTTTAAAAACACATTGTCAAATCGGGGTCAGCCGAGGGAGAGGCGATCGCCCAGCTTTAGTTACATCGGCCGGAGCGACAATTTGCATCATGTATTTTTAGGATTGATTCGATGTGCTTTTGTCGTGAAGCATTGATTTTTGTGATAGTTTCCCAGGTTCAACATACAATTGTTGCCATTTAAAAGCGTATCTTTAATTACATTGCGTTGATTTTTTAAACCGTTTAATAGCAAGCAACCACTCCACCAAAAGTCTTCCTCCTAACACTTACTGGAACATTTTCCTCACAAAAATTATTTCAGTAAATCAAGTTAGAGGCTGATATTTCGTGATATGGCCCGGACAAATTTGCTCTGAGTTAATTACTCAAATTGTCCGCAAATTCTGTGCAGTTGAATTTATTTGATAACGGAGAAACATTTCTATGGCGATCGCCGTAATTACCGAAAAGTTACTTGCTGCCAAAAAAGCAACAGGTCTTAGTTTTGCGACCCTCGGCGAAAAAGTTGGCCGCGATGAAACTTGGGTCGCTGCTGTATTCTACCGTCAAGCCAGTGCCGATGAGACGGAAGCAAAAACCCTCGTCACCGCCGTCGGTTTACCGGAAGATTTCGCCGCAGCACTTACCGAACCGCCCCTCAAAGGCTCCCTAGAGCCCGTCATTCCCACCGATCCGTTGATCTATCGCTTCTACGAAATCATGCAAGTGTATGGGATGCCCGTCAAAGCAGTCGTCCACGAAAAATTTGGCGATGGGATCATGAGTGCCATTGATTTTTCCATTGAAGTGGATAAGGTCGAAGACCCCAAAGGTGATCGCGTGCAAGTAACCATGTGCGGCAAATTTTTACCCTACAAAAAATGGTAAGCCATTTAAAAATCACTAGGTTTTTCTTTTTAAATTTCAAGCTTGATGTACATAGCAAAGTCCCTAGATTTTTGACAGAATCCAGGGACTTTTACTTGGTTTAAACGCACAAAATCAAGGGCTGATTTTAAGGATTAGAGGTGGCCACTTGGCTCTGGGCTTCCCGGAGTTTTTCTTGATCCTTACGACGTTTTTTCGCATAGAGTTGGATTGCGGCGGCCATAAAAACAATCAACGCCAGAATTAAACCTCCTGTCCAATTGAGGGGCAAACTATTTTTAAACACGGCCAACATCACAATGGTTACCAACAGGAGGGTCGGCGCTTCGTTGAGGGCGCGGAACTGTTGACCTGTCCAGGTGCAGGTGCCTTCTGCCAGCTTGCGCATAATCCGCCCGCAGAAGAAATGGTAGACCAATAACAGGACAACCAAGGCCAATTTCGCATGGAGCCACCAGGCTTTTAGAACCCCCGGTTCGGTACTGATCACGGCGATCGCCATGGCCACAGTCACAAACATTCCCGGTTGGGTAATGATGTTGTAGAGGCGCTTTTCCATCAACTCATATTGTTTTTTGAGGATGCTCCGGGCGGGTTCGGGTTCCTTTTCGGCTTCGGCATGGTAGACAAAAAGGCGCACGAGGTAAAACAACCCCGCAAACCAAACCACCACACCGATAATATGGAAAGCCTTGAACCAAAAATAGGCCTGGGGAGCAATCTCTGACCAAAACTGTGTCATAGCAAGTTTCGATAAAAATCTTTATATCGTTTTTAGTCAGTGTAAAAGGGGCTGGGGGCGATCGCCGCAGTTTTTTCCGAAGTTGACATTAAATGTTAGATTCTCCGTCACTGCCAAACCAAGCTGGAGAAAGGAGATCACCGTAGACCACACCGTGATTTTCCCTGGCAAGGTTTGTATCCCCACTGGGACTCACCCGCCAAATGGGCCAGGTTTCCTCCCCCATCACCCCGGTTTGGAATAGGACATCCTCAGCATATTGTTCGCTCCAGCCCAACAAAATGGCATGGCTATATTCGGCTTCGATATTGGGTTGGAGGGTGATACTCCGTTGGGTTTTGGCGTCCCAGACCACCGCAAAATCTGACATCACGCCACTGTTAAAAAAGCCTTCAAACTGCCGCGCCAGGAGCCTTTGGCCATCGGCAGACCAAGATACGGGAATCAATAGCGAAATTAAACCTGCAGCATCATTTCCTTCGACTTCTTGAAATGCTTGGGGGGCGAGGGGTGATCGCGCCATTACCGTGCTTAAAATGCCTGTTTGCAAATTTTCCACAAATAAAACACTGGTGACCTGACTTTCCTGGAGTTGCGGGCGCAGTGCTAACTGGATACGACTGTAGGCGGCGTACTGATGGCGACCATTATTTAAGGCAGGACTGCGACACACATCGGCACTACTCTGGTTCCCGGCGGCCACCGTGGCTTGGGTCTCTAAAATCCACTGCCAAGGGATAGGGAAAGGGCTGTGGAGTGGATCCGTAATGAGCTGGGGGTCGGCGGTGGAGATGGACATGATCTCAGGGGGGAAAGAGCGGCAAAAAAAGGACAGAACGGCCAGGAAATGGTTTACATAAACCTGAGCGGTAGGGTCTCTAGGGCATTAGAATAGCGATAAATTATTGTGCCGATGGCGACGACAACTGTGAGTTCATCTTCACCCCACCCCCCAATACCGTCAACGAAATCCCGCTTTTCTGTAACAAAATGGATCATCGCAACCTTGGGCCGCACAGCACTTTTGCTGGGTTCTGGTTTCGGGGCGATCGCCTTGGGGATCCTGGTGGGTCATTTTATGCCACGGGCCGCGCCAAAACCGCCATTATTTTTACGGTTATGGGCGACAAATTCTGCTGGAATCGCCAAGCCGACCCTCAACGAAACCATTGCTGAATTATCGGCGGAAGACCGGGCCGCCATCGAACAAGAAATTGCCGGTATTCAGGCCCAACTGGATGTCCTCGAAGCACGCACTCAACAACTAGAGGCAGAACTCGATTTGGGTCAACAACAGGTGGATCTCGGCGATCGCCTCGACAATTTGACCGAACTCCTCGCCGCTGATCCCAGCACCTTTGACTCCCAGGCGACCCCCGCAGTGACTTCGCAAACTCCGGAACCGTTAAAAATTACCCTGCCCAACAATGCCCTATTTAGCGCCGATGGGCAACTCGCCGCCGATGCTGCGGAAATTCTAGGGGCGATCGCCATCGATCTCCAGCAGCAGGAGCGCCAAACGATCACCATTCGCAGTTATCAAGTTGGGGACGATGCCACCAAAGCGACAAGCCTCGCCCAACAACAGGCCCAGGCCGTCCAAACTTACCTGGCTGAGGCTCTCCCCGGTGATTATCGCTGGCTCGTGGTGGGCTATGGTGAACAAGCCGCCGCTGACCCCCCAGAAGACACAACGGAAACCAGCAGCCAAGCCCGCCTTGAAATTAGTACCCAGTAGTTACCGGTTTTGCCGATGGATCTCCTCGATATCTTGCGCCAGGATTACCAAAAATTCCCCCAGGATCAAACCTTTGCCATTTACAGTGACGATGTTTTTTTCCAAGACCCCCTCAATCGGTTCCAGGGGCGCGATCGCTATCAAAAAATGATTGGTTTTTTAGGGCGCTGGTTTCGGGATATTCACTTGGAACTCCACGACCTCCAGCAAACTCAACAGATCATCCGCAGCGAGTGGACTTTATCCATGACCTGTCCTCTGCCCTGGCAACCCCGATTACGCATTTCTGGCCATAGTCTTTTGGAAATCAACGCTGATAACTTAATCGTCTCCCACATTGATTACTGGCAAAAACCGCCCCTAAAGATTTTGCTGCAAGTTTTTCAACCGTCAACCTCTGTCTAGGTCGTTCCCAAAGGTTTACGTTCAGGCAGATTTTGCTTGCCATTGCTGTAAAACTTCAATTAAAAATTCCGCCAAAGTGACCCCATCAACCCCCGCAACAGTTCTGGCCTGGGCGGCACGAATTCCAGCTTGGGCGTGCCACCAAGCGGCTGCTGTAGCGACCTCTAAGGATGAGTCTGGGTGTTGGGCCAAAAGGCCACCGATTAAACCAAGGAGGACATCACCACTACCGCCTCTAGCTAAAGCTGGGGTACTTTCTGTAACGCAATGGGTCACGCCATCGGGACGGGCAATGACAGTTTTTGCCCCCTTCAAAAGGGCGATCGCCCCGGTCAGTTGGGCCGCCTTTTGGGTCATCTGGAATCGGTCGGCAGTGATGGGGATTTGGTCGGCAAACAGGCGCTTAAATTCGCCGAGATGGGGCGTTAAAATTGTGGGGAAATGGCGGTTTTGAAGCACTTCTAGATCTTCCTCGGCCAGCCAATTGAGGGCATCGGCGTCTAACACTAGAGGCACTTCCCGCGGCATGAGGTCAGGCATTAAATTAATCGCCCCTGCAAGGGTCAGACCACAGCCACAGGCCACCGCTTGGTATCGGGAAAAGTCTAGGCTCGGCAGTTGGGCGATCGCCCCCGTTTCATCTTCTGGGCAACCAAGCACCAAGGCTTCCGGCAGTTGGGCCACCACCAATAATTTCAAAGATTCTGGCACCGCAATGGTGAGCATGCCAATCCCCGTCGCCCGCGCCCCCAAAGCCGCTAGCAGCACACTGCCTAGGTAAGTTTGGGAGCCACCAATGAGCAATAAATGGCCCTGTTTGTATTTGTGGGTTAACGGCGATCGCCTCAGGGGTAACAAACGTTGTAACAAGCTTTGGGGAATGCCTTGAATCGTATTTTTGGCGGATAAAGTTTCTGCAATTAAATGGGAGGGAATACCAAAATCAAGGCGGTTAACTTTACCTAGATAAGGCGTGGCGGCATCCTGGCCGTAGGCCCGTTTCCAAAGCCCTAAACAAAGACTTTCCGTTGCTTGAATCGCTGTACTCAACACTGCCCCGGTATCGGTATGGAGCCCCGAAGGCAAATCAATACTGACAATGGGCCGTCCTGATTCATTCAGTTCATCGATTAATAAACCTAAATCTCCCGTAATCGGCCGCGTTAAACCAAAGCCAAATAAACCATCGATAATTAAATGACTTTCCAGAAAAATATCAAGGTCTTTTGTATGGGAAATTCCTAAAAATTGTGCATAATCCCAGTGGCTTTGGGTCAGGGATTTTAGCTTTTCTAGGGGACGAAATAAGCATATTTTATAACCCGCAAAAGATAACTCCCGCGCAACAACTAAGGCATCGCCGCCATTGTGACCAGGCCCTACTAAAATGCTTATTTTTCGATAATCTTTTAAAGGATAATGATTTTGAATATATTGGGCAATTAACCCCGCCGCCTTTTCCATAAGGGCTGGGATCGGCATTCCTTGGTTAAAAATTGCTGTTTCAAGGTGCTGCATTTGGGAGGCAGTGACAAAAATCTGGTCAAGCTCAAGCATTTTTCTCTAGATAACGGTAAAGGGTCAATTAACTTTTTAAATACTCATTTTTCGGTAATGCCGTGGCTCTTGCCCAAAACCCAATGGCGACGGAAAAAACGATAAAGGGACGTTTCTTCTAAGGCGAGATAAATGGGTCGTCCATGGGGGCAAGTACTGGGATTTTTGCACCGTTGCCAACGATCAATAATTGTTTGCATGGTCGGGAAATCTAGCGGTGTGCCATTACGGACAGCAGTCCGGCAGGCGATCGCCACCTGGGCGGCATCGAGATCTCCCCCTAAGCTGAGTTCTAGTAAAGCTGCTTCTAAGTCAGGATTATCTTGTAAAGCGCTCGGAATGGTATTCACTCGCCAAATATTTTCCCCAAAAACTTCCAGTTCAAGGCCAATATTCTCTGTTAATTGCTCGATTTGCTTAGGAGATAAATGGTTTAAAAGTATTGGTTGGGAGAGAGAAACCAACTGCCAATTTTTGTGTAAATCTTCATAGATTGCCCGCTCATCGGCAATGTGCTGTTCCACGAGCCAAATCCCCTCGGTATGCTCCACTAAAATATAGGTATTGCGAGCTTGACCAATCACTTTTAAGGATTTTTTTAATGGATTTTCTGAGGAAATATCAGTTTGTTTTTCTAATGATTTAAGTGAATAATTTTCCGACTTTTCTGCGGCTTGAATGAGATTTAAAATCCGTTGATTTTCGATACGCGGCAAACTCACTTCACTAAAACTTAAACTTTTGGCGATCGCCTTGGGAATAACCTCTTGCCAGAGGGCTTGATTTTGCAGATAGATTTCACTTTTTGCAGGGTGACGATTCCAGTCAATTTGTTCTGGCGGTACGTGGAGATGGACAAAACAAACGGGATGGCGATCGCGCGGCAGTGTGCGAGAAAAAGCTTTCATCATCACCTGTTCTAAGGCCGAAAATCTAACGATTCGTCCATTAATACCGAGCTTTAACCAGTCAGCTTGGTGGCGGTGACAACGGTCTGGTAAACCAAGGATTAATTCTAAATAACTTGTCACAAAACTAGGCTGATATTCTGTTAGAAAATCTGCGGCTTGATAGCACCGATAAATTAAGTCTTGAATATTAATTGATTTCAGCAGTTGCGGCAGAATATCCTGGGCATTTTTTCCAGCGCTAATGGCAAACCAGGGTTGATTATTTTGGGTCACTTGCCAAGTAATTTGTGGCTGACACAAAGCTAAATGATAAATAATTTGCTGGGCGGTTTTTAATTGCTGGGCGATCGCTGGTAAGGCATGGCGTCGCACCGGAAAATTCTGAAAAATATCTGTCACCGTCACCATTGTTCCCACGGCCATCGGTTTGAGCAGCGGTTCCGAAAAATGATTTTGCTGCACCGTGAGTTGATAACCGGGTTGCCTGTCTTGACAACTGGCAATGGTCAGCTTCGCGACCTGGGCAATACTGTGGAGGGCTTCCCCCCGGAATCCGAGGCTTTTGATGTGGGCTAAATCTTGGCGATCGCCAATCTTACTTGTCCGGTGGGGGAGGGCGCACTGTTGCAAATCCTCCAGATCCATTCCCTGACCATTATCTACAACGCGAATTTGCCAACGTTGGGGCTGAATATCGATGTTAATGCGTGTCGCCCCGGCATCAATGGCATTTTCCGCCAACTCCCGCACCACCGCCGCCAGGGAATCAATCACTTCACCGGCCGCAATTAATTGGATGACATCATTAGGGAGTTGTTTGATATTGGCCATTTAGCTTTAAATAATTATTTATTTTTTGAAATGAATCATGACTGATTGGTTGCCAATTAAGGTTTATGGCTTTGTCATTCAAGTAGACTTTTACATACCAAAATTAAATCGAAATTCAATTTTTTGAAAACTACTCTAGGTTTTTCTCTAAAATCAAATATTTTATTCTTAGTCTATCAATATCACTTCTTACCTTTATCTTGTTTAAGGCAGATTTTAATTTTTTTAGGATGTCTTTTTCTTCATCATTCTTTCCTGTAAAACGCTCCAGAAATTTACGCACCAAGCCAATGACATCTAGAGAACTCTCTGTTGTTATCCATTCGTAGAGATCATCTTCAGAGAAATTCGCAAAGTATTTTATTTCACTAGGGTTCCAACTGTTATTTCCAGCCAAAGAAATAAATAGATCTCTGATGGGATAATTGAATTCTCGTTCTGAAATTTTTTTCTTTATTTTTACTAAAATCTCTTCTGGGATACCCAATAAATTTAGAGAAGTAAAATCAGGAGCATCTTCTGATTTTTTAGCATAAAGATCAATGGATTTTTCTAAGAAATTATTTAAATCAATAGATGGGTCAAGTTCTTGAATGATTTGAATAATTGAAGCGACCTGAATTATGCCTAGATAATCTATGTGTTTTTTCAAAAAGTCAACCTGTGCCTTAATGAAATCTTCTTGAGATGTAGTGAATGTTGAATTGAATTTTTCCCAGTTTTTTTCATATTCTATCCGAATATCACTAGATTTATATTGTTCATTTTTGGTAGTCAGTAGTTTCTGAAATTCGTCAATGTTAACATAGCCGTTTAGCAAGTAATTTATGATTATTTCGTCTTGTTCTTCCGGGAAATAGTTTATTTTCTTCAAAAAAGTAATTACTTCATTTTCTTCTTCTGACATGAGAATAGAGTAGAAATTAATCGATTGAAGTTCTTGAAGAGAAATTAATTTACTACTGTATGCATGATGGAGAATCGTCAATATAATACATTTATGTTCAAAAGAATTTCGGAGATATTCATACTGAGACATGACCTGCCCAAAATAATCAAGAGTCCATTTTACTCTTTGCATTATACGGATATTATTCAAATTTAATTTTTGAAAAATGTTGATTGCTTGCTTAGGACAATTCTGTGGCCAAATAATAGATAAATTTTCATCAATATAAGGTTGATATGTCAAATCTAAATCAACAACTTTTTCTCGATATTCATTTATTTGCTCTTCCGTTTCGCTATCCAGTTCTTGGTCATTATAAATTAATATGATTTTGCATTTTTTTTCTTCTTTTAACTGCGAAATCAAACCAAGTATTGATGCGCCAGAGATATGTTTTTCTTTTCGTTCTAAATCGTCAAAGCAAATCAAAAAATTCTCAACAAATTTATTTTCTATAAGATTATTGACTAGACTAAGAGATCTAAAGTGTGGTACATTTATATCTTTTAAGCTGTCTAAAAAAGGTTTGACTATATTTAGACTTTTACTAGCTAAATCTTCTTCTTTTAAAGGCTCAAAATTAATGAAAATTTGATGCCTGAGGCTATCAATATCCTTGATGCCAAATAATGATATGTAGGAATAAGCTCGAAAACTAAGGTTAGATTTTTTTTTCTTGCAAATATTTCTGTATGAAAAATGTTTTTCCTGCACCCCATGAGCCTTTGACTATCATAACTTTAAAGTTGTCATCTTCAAGAAAATTATCAAGGCTTTTCTGAATAGGGGTTGTCATGAATCTATCCAATAAGAAGAGTGTCTCAATAAAAAAGGGCTTTAATTATTTAATTAAGCCCCTTTTAACTTTGAATCGTTTAGAACAGATCGATGTCTGTTACTGCACCTTTACTACTGGTGGAAACAATCTTGGCATACTTCCCAAGGACACCACGCTTATAACGGGGTTCACGGGGTTTCCAAGCGGCACGACGTTTTGCCAGCTCCTCATCAGAAACATTGATTTGCAACAGTTTTTCGTGGGCATCAATGGTGATGCTGTCCCCTTCTTCCACGAGGGCAATATTGCCACCCACAAACGCTTCCGGGGCAACGTGACCAACCACGAGACCATAGGTTCCGCCAGAGAAACGACCATCGGTAATCAGACCGACAGAATCCCCAAGGCCCGCACCAATAATCGCGGAAGTGGGCGCTAGCATTTCCCGCATCCCAGGACCACCCTTCGGCCCTTCATAACGGACGATCACCACATCACCCGCAACAATTTTGCCAGCCAGGATTGCATCGAGACATTCTTCTTCGGACTCAAAAACGCGCGCCGGGCCAGTGATCCGGGGATTTTTCACGCCGCTAATCTTCGCGACGGAACCTTCTTCGGCCAAGTTGCCCTTGAGGATCGCCAGGTGTCCTTTTTCGTACATTGGCTTATCCCAAGGACGAATCACATCCTGATCGGGAGAGGGTTCGCTGGGAATATCGGCGAGGGTTTCAGCGACGGTTTTGCCAGTAATTGTTAGACAGTCGCCATGGAGAAGACCGTGATCCAAGAGCATTTTCATCACCTGGGGAATACCGCCCGCCTTGTGGAGATCAGTCGCCACGTAGCGGCCAGAGGGCTTGAGGTCACAGATGACGGGGACACGCTGGCGGATGGTTTCAAAGTCATCGATGGTCAGATCCACACCGATAGTATTGGCGATCGCCAACAAATGTAAAACGGAATTCGTCGAGCCGCCCACGGCCATAATCACAGAAATCGCGTTTTCAAATGCCTTGCGCGTGAGGATGTCCTTCGGCAAAATCTGCTTCTTGATCGCATTGACCAAAACGCGCGCCGACTCTTCCGCACTGACAGCTTTTTCTTCGTCTTCGGCAGCCATGGTCGAGGAGTAGGGCAAACTAATCCCCATCGCCTCAAACGCCGAGGACATCGTATTTGCCGTGTACATGCCGCCGCAGGAACCTGCCCCCGGACAAGCATTTTTCTCAACGGCCAGCAATCTTTCTTCGTCGATTTTTCCGGCGCTAAATTCACCGACCGCCTCGAACGCACTGACCACCGTGAGATCTTCCCCATCCAGATGACCCGGTTTGATCGTGCCACCATAAACAAAAATTGCGGGGATATTCATCCGGGCGATCGCCAACACTGCCCCCGGCATATTCTTATCACAACCGCCAATGGCGAGAACCGCATCCATGCTCTGGCCATTACAAGCCGTCTCAATAGAATCAGCGATCACATCACGGGAAACCAAAGAATACTTCATCCCTTCAGTACCCATGGAGATCCCATCACTAATGGTGATCGTCCCAAACATCTGCGGCATCGCTCCCGCTTCCCGGATTGCCTTATCCGCTCGCTGGGCGAGGTCATTGATTCCCATATTGCATGGCGTAATCGTACTGTACCCATTCGCCAAGCCCACAATTGGTTTACTAAAATCATCATCCCCAAAGCCCACAGCCCGGAGCATGGCACGGTTTGGGCTCCGCTGATGACCTTCGGTGACTACCCGGCTACGTCGATTGTCGCTCATAACAAATAGAAATCAAGATTTACATCAAAATAACCTTTCTATTGTCCTTTTTTTTCGAGCTTTTGGATAGGGACTGCCTAAAGTTAACCACGACTACTCAGGCACAACCGGGCAATACTGGGGAGCCGTCAGCACCAACGCCAAAATAACCTGAACCGTCTCAAAAAAGCCCATAAGCCACTGGCACTCTGCCTTGGGCTGGTCTTGATATTGTCCGAGCAGAAGATTGAGGGCTTGCATCAGTTCACCATAGGTTTCTGGCGCGACCAATACCAATTTCAACAACAAAATACTGTGGGTTAAATATTCCCGCTGAATCATTAAAACGGGCAGAGGATGGGATAAATCTTGCAAATGTTCAGGATTGAGTAAGTAATGGATCAAATTGCGACAAACATCAGTAATCAGCGCCCGGTCTAGGGTGATACTGTCTCCTGCGGGATAACACTGTTTCAGATGTTGCAAAATCTTATCGGGCAGCCACTTCAAACGGCGTGGTGAAGTCATGGCACAGAACAAATAGTCAACAAAATAGGGCTGCCAAGTGACAAAGGTGTGCTCGTCTGTCTGGGCTAAAAATTGCGTGGCAATATCAGGGTAACTGGGCTGCTTTTTAACCACTAAACGGTGAATCAGATTCAGGGTTACATCTTCAATGAGGGTAGGATTTTTAATGGCCTCTCCTGTCGCTGTCATTTTTCCCTTCGTTGACAGGTACATTACCAAGCGGTAGCGATAGCGGTTATTAAATAGTTGGTAAAGCAGCTTAGAGGCCCGTTGTTGTTCTGGGGAAGATTGTGGATCTGTCGCTTGGGCAAATAACATAAAACCAACATAGCGATCGCCCCAAGTCCGTTGATTTGTCTTACTAGGAGGCGCCAAGACCCGCAAGACCCGACATTCCTCACTCTGAATAAATCCCCGTAGCCAATCCTGAAATCGCTCTGTGGTCAACGACGCATCACCCGTCTGCGATGTTGGCGTCAACAGCAAATGGGCCAGTTGAGTAATGTGCTGGATGCTTTCTTGATTAAGGCAAGTTTCGATAAATAGATAACAGCACCGTTTAAGAACCGCAATAAATCCCGTGCGCCGATTGCCAATAATCAGCTGATAACTTGCTTTTTGCAAGGGTTCCGGACATTGGGCCGCGTCATAACCAACGAAAAATCCCTGAAATAACCCCAAGAACTCATCAAGGGAAGCGGTTTGTAGCGTTTGGGCAAAAAAATCAAAAACGACCTGTTCCGGGGGGATTTCTGGCTTCGGTAACGATGATTCTACGGGAGCTAAGGAGGTTTCAAAATCACGGCCTGGAGTCATGTCCGGCATCATCTCTGTTGATTGCAGTACTGTCTCTTCCGATGATACATTGGCTCGCCCTGATGGGTCAGTCTTTGGGCTGCGGCGAACCGATTTCGACGTGATCGGCCGTAGGTGCTTCAGTGGCAACAGTTGCTTCATGATGTTTCTCCCCCCGGCAATCCCCAGTTTTCTTGACTACCTCCATGATAAAGTTCCAGGTCTGTTGAGCATTGCTTTCTTGGACAATTCAAAGAAAAGCTTTATACTTCATTGCTTCTTTAGATATATAGCCAAACTTTATTGTAAATTCACATTGGCGCAGGCCCTGTCAGTTACTCAAAAAACAATGGCCTCCCCAAATTTTCGGGAAGGCCAGCACAGTGTTTATGATTTGACGGCGTCATGGAAAATGACAGTCCGTGAACTATTCAGTCGGTTCTTCGAGAACTTTTTGAGTTTCGGGGCTTTTACCCAGTTGTAGTTTGACAACTTTTTTCGCTGCGGGAACAACTTTGGGCAGCTTCAGGGTAAGAATACCATCTTTAAATTCTGCCGTGGCATTTTCGTGGTCGACGGCGACCGGAAGCGCAATGGTGCGGTCAAATTTTCCATAGCGGAATTCAGAATGGTAGCAGCCTTCATCTTCTTTTTCTTCTTCGTATTTATATTCCCCGGAGAGGCGGACTGATTCACGGGTCAACTGAATATCGATATCGTCAGCGGCAATGCCAGGAAGGGCGGCTTTTAAGGTTAATTCTGCGTCCCCATTGAGTAGCTCGACAGAGGGACGCCAGGGGGAGCGACCTTCCCCTTGCCAGCCGGCAAGTTCATCGAGAATGCGATTCATTTGGGTCTGAACTGTTTCTAGTTCAGAAAACGGCGAGAAATGTACTAAAGACATATATGACCTCCTAAGAGAATCGACTTCTTGCTACATTTTTATTGTCTACTATCTTCAAGGGGTTTGTAGATGACAAAAACCGTATTTTTTTGGTGGAATTACCGCAGAATTGCCACTTTTTCTTGGGATTACAAATTGCATTTTTTTAGGAAAAATTTAAGGGTTTTTCGATCATCATTGGGGCTGGTTGGCCATTCCCCCCGCAAAAGGCGATCGCCACCGGACAGAGCCTCCCTGCCGATGGGGTTTCTCAATCCGGCCCTAGAGCCCTAAAAATGTCGGCTTCAATCCCACCTAGATTGATGGCGCAAGAAAGGCTCAGGAATGATACGATGTCACTTGCTGCGATAGGTTTTAGAACGATTTCATATGGCGGAAACTTTACTTTTTAATGCGCTGCGTCAAGCTATCGATGAAGAGATGGCACGTGACGAAACTGTCTTCATTATGGGCGAAGATGTGGGTCATTACGGCGGTTCCTACAAGGTAACGAAGGATCTTGCGAAAAAATATGGTGACCTGCGCGTTCTGGATACACCCATCGCAGAAAACAGCTTCACCGGGATGGCTGTTGGCGCTGCCATGACTGGACTGCGGCCGATCATCGAAGGGATGAATATGGGCTTTTTGCTGTTGGCCTTTAACCAAATTTCCAATAACGCTGGGATGTTGCGCTACACATCCGGCGGTAATTTCACAATTCCGATGGTGATCCGTGGGCCTGGGGGGGTCGGTCGGCAGTTGGGGGCTGAACACTCCCAGCGTCTAGAAGCCTATTTCCAAGCTGTCCCTGGTTTAAAGATCGTCGCCTGTTCCACCCCTTACAATGCCAAAGGTTTATTAAAAGCGGCGATTCGTGACGAAAACCCCGTGCTTTTCTTTGAACACGTGCTGCTCTACAACTTGAAAGAGAATTTGCCCGATGGGGAATATGTGCTGCCCCTCGATAAGGCGGAATTGGTACGGGAAGGGAAAGATGTGACTATTCTGACCTATTCGCGGATGCGTCACCATTGCACCCAGGCGATTAAAACCCTCGAAAAACAAGGCATCGATCCAGAATTGATTGATCTCATCTCCCTGAAGCCCATCGACATGGAGGCGATCGCCAAATCCGTGAAGAAAACCCACCGGGTGATCATCGTCGAAGAATGTATGAAAACGGCGGGGATTGCGGCGGAAGTGATGTCCTTGATCAACGAGCAACTGTTTGACGAATTAGATGCCCCCGTAATGCGTCTCTCGTCCCAGGATATTCCCACCCCCTACAACGGTACCCTGGAGCGACTCACCATCGTCCAACCGGACAACATCGTCGAAGCAGTGCAAAATATGTTGGCCCTGAACGTCTAAACACCAGCGACCAACTGCGGTTCATCCTCCTAGATCCATCATGCAAAAACAACGGTTAATCATAGTTGCAATTCTTTTTTTGGTGGCGATCGCCATCACGATTTTGACAACCTTACCCCTCCAGCTCGGTCTGGATCTCAAAGGTGGTGCCCAATTGACGATTCAGGTACAACCCAATGCCGAAGGAGTCGTCGTTGAGGCCGATGATACAGCTGCCGTGAAGCGAGTCATCGAAAATCGCATCAATGGTCTAGGAGTGGCCGAACCCATCACCCAACTCGTGGGGAACGACCGGATCCTCGTGCAATTGCCTGGAGAAGACCCTGAGCAGGCTGAACGGGTTCTCGGTGGCACGGCCCAGCTCGAATTTCGGCCCCAAAATCCTGGTACTGAAGCCGAATTCCAAGAAAAGTACGCCCTCCGTCGTCAACTCGACGCCCAGTTAACCAGCCTCCGTGGTAATGAAAGCCCTGCCGCTAGCGACGCCGAAATCGAAGAATTAGCAACCAATATTGACAGTCTCGATCAAGAGATTCTCGCTCTGTTTGAACCCGTTGGTCTAGTCGGCGAATACGTCACCAATGCCCAACCAGCCCCCACCCAAACGGGCAACAGTTGGCAAGTTTTTCTCAATTTCAATAGTGAAGGGGCCGAACTTTTTGCAGAAATCACAAAAGGTCTAGCTGGTACAGGCCGGAGTGTCGGCATTTTCCTCGATGATGCCCTCCTCAGCGCCCCCACCGTTGGCCCAGAATATACCGCCCAAGGGATCGCCGGCGGCAATGTGACCATTACCGGCAACTTTGATATTGATACGGCCAGTGATCTCGCCATTCAGATTCGGGGTGGGTCTTTACCCTTCCCGGTGGCCGTGGTCGAGAACCGTACCGTAGGGGCAACCCTAGGCCAAGATTCCATTCGCCAAAGTATCTATGCAGGGATTGCGGGCCTAATTCTGGTGTTGGTCTTTGTGGCAGTCTATTACCGTTTGCCGGGGCTGATCGCAGATGTGGCGTTAGTGGTTTATACCCTACTCACTTTGGCCTGCTATTCCCTTGTGGGGGTTACGCTGACGTTACCGGGGATTGCTGGTTTTATTCTCAGTATCGGTATGGCCGTGGATGCAAATGTGCTGATCTTTGAGCGCACCCGGGAGGAAATCTATAAGGGGAATACCCTATACCGAGCCGTGGAATCGGGATTTTTTAACGCTTTTTCCAGCATTCTCGACAGCAATGTCACCACTTTGATCGCCTGTGCGGCCCTCTTTTTCTTGGGTTCGGGTTTGGTAAAAGGTTTTGCGTTGACCTTGGCGATCGGGGTGGGGGTAAGTATGTTTACGGCAGTGACTTGCAGCCGTACTTTACTGCTGTTAACGGTATTGGGCTTACCGGCGGTGCGTCAAAATCCCAAGTTGTTTGCGCCCAAAGCCCCCAACTAATTTCCTTTGCCCTCTAGTCTGTTGTTAACCCGATGACTTTTAAATTTAGCGTCATTAAACAGCGTCTCCTTTGGTGGTCCATCTCGGCGATCGCCATCCTTGCGAGTGTGTTGTTTATGGGCATTTCCTTCAACCAACTCCAAGCGCCCCTCCGACCCAGTCTCGACTTTGTTGGGGGCACAAAAATCCAAGTGGCCCTCGACTGTACGGTGGCTGGCAACTGTACTGATCCTTTAGAAACAGCGACAATTCAAACCGTGGTGAATAACCAGGGAGTCGGCAGTAGTACGGTGCAAATTTTGGGCCAAGAGCGGACAACGTTTTCGGTGCGGACGCCGCAGCTTGATGTGGATCAACGCAGCCGTTTGCTCGACGCCCTAGAATCCGAAGTGGGCGCCCTAGATCCTGGCACGATCCAAATTGACTCGGTGGGGCCAACCATTGGTCGGGAATTGTTTGTCCAAGGGATGCTCGCCCTCCTGGTTTCTTTTTTCGGGATTATTGTCTACTTGAGTATCCGCTTTCAGTTCGATTATGCGCTGTTTGCGATCGCCGCATTGTTCCATGATGTGCTGATCACGGCTGGCGTCTTTGCGCTACTCGGTCTGGTGTTGGGCGTTGAAGTAGATAGCCTTTTCCTCGTGGCCCTACTGACGATTATTGGTTTTTCTGTGAATGATACGGTGGTCATTTATGACCGCGTTCGTGAGAATCTCAAGGCCGACGAGGGAGACAACATCGATCAAGTTGTTGATCATTCCGTCCAGCAAACCCTGGGCCGTTCGATCAATACCACCCTCACCACCCTATTGCCGCTGGTGGCGATCTTTTTGTTCGGCGGTTCGACCCTCAAGTTTTTTGCCCTTGCCTTGATTATTGGGTTTATTTGCGGCTCTTACTCCAGTATTTTTGTCGCCAGTACCCTCTTGGCCTGGTGGCGTAACCGTAATGGCCAACCCCCCACGGTCACCAAAGAAGCGGTGAATGTTACAGAATTGTCCTAGCCATTGCAGGGGAACTTCCCGGTAACGGCAGCAATCCCAGGATTTGGCCTGACCCACTCGGTAAAGATGTTTAGGGTGAAAAAATATGGGCGATCGCCAACTTCAGGAAGCACCAACAGACCATCATTTCAGTCCCTTGGCCCGTAAGCTGGTGCGGTTCACTTTCCTCTGGCGTTGGCTATTGGTCGCCTTGCTGTGGCTGATCTTGGGGAGCTACGGCATTTGGGCGTTGCGGGAAGAATTTGCCCTCTGGCGCGACCATCTCACCTGGGCCGTGGTGCGTTTGAGTCTCGGTTACCATTACTGGGCGAGCGTTGCCTTGACGATCTGTGTCGCCTATACCTGTGCTGTTTTGGTTTGGCATAGCCAGAAATTAACCCAAGGCTGGTCTCAACGGGAAAAGTATCGTTTCAATCAATGGGCAGAAAAATTAACCCAGAATCAGCAGCATTGGCTTTGGTTTTTCCTAAGGCGTTTATAGTGTAATTTCAGCCATCTATAGGGTGTCAAAAGAAAAACAGCCAGTATTCGCAAATACGCCAAATTACTGAAAGCCGCTCTTTTGGGAGAGCGAGTCGCTGAAACTTTTCTGGATTAATCCCCTCCAAAGTTCCAGATAATTGCGGGTTTCTGTACTAATGTTCACTACTGACTGACGTAGGTGAGCTGGCTCGCGTTAACTAGAAAAAGAATTTGTGCTTAATTTACCGATGCCGTGCTTGATTCTGCTTGCTTGATTGTTGATTTGCAAAAGGTTCAGCGCATTACCCAGGGCATTTCCGGTTGTCTGGAACCAACGCTGATCGCCAAACGTTTAACCGAAGCATTGATTAAAGACTTTAAGTGCGCCTTTGCGCGAATTTGGTTAACTGAGCCAGATCAACGATCGCTCCGGTTAGTGGCTTCATCGGGTCTGTCTGAAAACATTAATGGCAGTTTTGCACGGGTTCCCATGGGCGCCTATAAGGTCGGAAAAATTGCCAAAAATGGGATTCCATTCCTGAGTAATCAACTGGCGGAAGAAGCTTGGGTAAAAGACCGTGACTGGGCGATCGCCAACGAAATTCAAGGTTTTGCGGGTTATCCCCTTGCCAGTCAACAGCGAATTATTGGTGTGTTAGCGGCCTTTAGCCATGAAACTTTTTTACCAGAATTTTTAGAGGTTTTGCAGGTGCTGTGTATGGCTGGGGCGATCGCCTTAGATGCCGCCCAAAAAAGCCCCCAAGATCCCAGCAAAAGCCAGACAAGAGAATCTCACCCCCTCTCGGATCACCTGGGCAGCCTTTTAAGTACCAGCCAGCTTAGTTTGATTGGTACGGAACGACCTCTGACACCAAGTTCGACCTATCTCTTGATTAAAACCGTAGAAATTCTCAATCAATTCAACTGTCACTATTGCCGACTCATCTACGGTGATACGGAAATTTGTCTCGAAGGGATTATCGCTGCCCCTACCCCGACGAAAAACACAGGGCGATCGCCTTTTGCCGACATTGAATTTTTCGTACAAACCCTTGGGGGAAACTGCGATGTCGGGATCAACGCCCAGGAAGCAGTTCACCAAATTCGCCTTACTTTGCCCTATGGAGCGACCACCCAAGTCTACAAATCAAAAGAATCACTATCCCAACGGGAACGTCAGATTTTAGCGCTTCTCACCCAAGGGCTGCGCGATCGCGACATTGCCCAACAGCTCCACATCAGTGAAAGTACCGTAAAATTCCACCTAAACCGCACCTTGAGTAAACTACAAGCTAAAAACCGCTACCAAGCCATTTACCAAGCCACAAAACAAGGTCTGATTTAAACGCGATCGCTAGTTCCACTATCCCCCAAAAGCCGATCCAATTTCGGAGGATGTCGCCCAACATCTCGATCCGCTTGCCGAATCAACAGAACGCGCTCCCGATTCATATCTAATCTGGCGATCGTTGCCCGCCCAATTTCCGTTAAGCCTACCAAAATAACTCCATCTTCTGCCCAAACAAAATGATCAGCCCATCGATCACAACGCGGGTTAAACAAGCGAACTTCCGCCCCTGACAGCAGATCAACTCCTGTCACGAAACTTGACTTTTTACGATTGCAATGAAAACAAGCCAACGCCAAATTTTCCACATCATCCGAACCGCCTCGAACCTGTGGAATGACATGATCAATCGTGAAGCAAACATACTGCCATAACTCCACCCCATGACAATACTCACATAGACCCTTAGCTCTTTCTCTGACTTTGTTTTGAATTTTCTCTGGAAGTGGTGATCTACCCATTTCCTATGCCACCATGCTCCCAGCAGCATTACGAACTGTCCGATTCACAAAACTCAAATAATCATCAATTTCTTCATAACAGTCCAATTCTTCCTCCTCAGCCTCGGTCAATCCTTCAGACTGCTGCTTCTCCAACAAAACTTCAACCCGTGCCTGTACCTGTACTGAAGCTCGAAAAATCAGAACCCCTTCCACCAAATCAAGCTGAACAGCACCATCAAGCGGTATGGAATTCGACAAACGTTGCAGCACAGGAAAAGCAGAAGCAGCCATAATGTTTAAATCGAAAAACTATGATCATCATAACTTAGTAAACTGCTCGCCACTAAGTCAGGAACTCGGTTTTTATTTGATTGAGGAAGTTTAGAATTCCTAATGAACGTCTTTCAACTGAAACCGGATTAATAATCCTTCGTTCGGTTGTTAAGCAGAAGCCGGAACCAAAAGCCTTGCTGTAATTTGTGTCGCCAAATATTCTGCATCGCGAGCAATACCGGAAAAACGACCAGAGCCCCAGGTATAGAGCCAGGGTAAACCAAGGAAATATAATCCGTCTACGGCAGTTACCCCTCGGTCATGTAAGGGTTCTCCCAATTCATTAAAGACGGGGAGATCAATCCAACTAAAGTTGAAGCGAAAGCCCGTCGCCCAAATAACCGCACCAATATTAGTTTCCTGGAGATTAAGGGAGGATGGTTCTAATTCTGGCTCCCAAATGGGTTGATAATGGGCTTCTGGGGGAGCGGTGATGTTGTTGTCGGCGATGAATTTGTCAATATTCCGTTGGATGCGCACTACGGTGGCATCAGCTTGATCTAAATTTTGTTTTAAATCGTTCCCGAAGTGGAGAGTCTGTCCGGTAATACTTTGCAAGCGACCATAGAGGTGCATTCCCTGTTGGGCAAAGCGGCGCAGATCAATATCGCGGCCCCCATCCCGGCCTGTGACGTAGTGATTGGTTTTATGACGCACCATTTCTTTTTGGGGGTGCTGGTCAATGGGGAGGTCGTAATAACCCATGCGTTCGAGCCACTCCACCACATCCTTCCCCCGATAGCGGCGCGGCGCCCGGGGCGCACTACCGGTAACAAGGTGAACTGTTTTCCCTGCTAAATGAAGATCTTCGGCAATTTGACAACCCGACTGGCCAGTGCCCACAATCAACACTTCATCGGGAAGATCCTGGGGATTTTTGTACTGCACAGAATGAATTTGCTGCAACTCACGGGGCAGTTGGGCGGCGATGGGCGGAATTTTTGGAATGTGGTATCCCCCCGTGGCGATCGCCACTTGATCAGCTGTGTAATCGCCGATGGATGTTGCCACTGCAAACTGGGTTCCAGACGAACTTACTTTTAAGACGGTTACTCCCTCTCGAATTGGGGGATTAAAGGAGCGGGCATAGGCTTCTAAATAAGAAACAATCTCTTCCTTGGCCATGAAACCAGTAGGGTCAGGCCCTGCATAGGGGAAACCGGGGAGCCGACATTGCCAATTGGGGGTCACTAAACAAAAGGAATTCCAGCGTTCATTACGCCACGCATGACCAATTTTGTGTTTCTCAAAAATAAGGTGGTCAATATTGTTTTGCTTGAGGAGATAGCTGAGGGCAAGTCCTGCCTGGCCACCCCCAACAATTATTACCGGGTAATGGGTCTGCATTGCCGTTGCTCTTAAGTGGATTTGCTTTAACTGTAAACCCGCTCAATTCTTTTTCTTGTAAGGGTTGTTACCGATCCCAGCGGTTTGTGATTACCCATAGGCGATCGATGAATTACGACCCAGTAGCTGCTATTTTGGTGGCCTAACCTAGCAAAATCAATAGTTCTTTTTAGGACACAGTCACTATCCTCTAATCAGGACAAAACCATTCAGATAGCTATTATCAAACAAGCTTGAGTCTAGCCAAAAAGACAATCCAGAAATTGGCTTTTCAATCAAAAAACTATTCCTTTAAACAGAAGGTCTCCTTTTGTCAGCAATGATACAGGTCGCCTTGAATTCTCCCCTTAAAGTGAGGCACAACTCAACACATTAAAACCTAAAAACTAAAGGAAAATCTCCCATGCCTGAAGTAATAATCCCTGCCCATCAGACCGGTGACTTTCTCGTCGATTACGAAGAAAAGGTTTTTCCTGATGTCCAAGCAGAGCCCGGCGAAAAAGCACTGATCACCTTTCACACAGTGGCTTTTGAAGGTTCTATTGGTTTAGTTAATTTATTACAAGCGAGTCGCCTCATTAAAAAAGGATTTGAAACGTCTGTGCTACTTTATGGCCCTGGGGTAACTCTGGGGGTTCAGCGGGGCTTTCCAAAACTAGGTGATGAAGGATTTCCGGGGCATTTAGCCATGAATGATCGCCTGGTCAAGATTATGGAATCTGGCGGAAAGGTCTATGCCTGTCGTTTTGCACTACAAGCTCTTTATGGACACGGAGAACCTTCTTTGATTCCTGGTATCCGCCCGATTAATCCCTTAGATGTGATGGATTTAATTTTAATGCATCGCAAAGAAGGGGCATTTATCCTTGATACTTGGACGATGTAAAAACAAAGGTTTTACTTCCGAAAATTTCCGAAGAGTTTACAAGAAAAATTTTTAGATTTTTTTGCACTCTTTAAAAACTTCCGAGTATTTAAAAAAGTTTTGTTGGAATATTTTCGGTTACCAAATCCGTTTTCCGTGAGTTTGTTATTTTTCCGGTAGCGATTATGCTTGATTACTCGAAAACAATTCGGGCGGCAGCAGCACAAATTAGTCCAGTTTTGTTTAGTTGTGCAGGTACGACGGAAAAAATGCTGGAGATAATTACCCAGGCGGCCAAGGAGGGCGTGCAGCTGATTGTCTTTCCAGAAACCTTTGTCCCCTACTATCCTTATTTTTCTTTTATCGAGCCCCCTGTGCTGATGGGGAAAAGCCATCTCCAGCTGTATGAACAAGCGGTCACAATCCCTGGACCAGTAACGACAGCGGTAGCTGAAGCTGCCCAAGCCCATGGCATGGTGGTGGTTTTAGGGGTAAATGAACGGGAGGAGGGTTCCCTTTACAACACCCAACTGATTTTTGATCACGATGGGACATTGCGCCTTAAGCGCCGCAAAATCACTCCCACCTACCATGAGCGAATGGTTTGGGGCCAGGGAGATGGGGCTGGTTTAACGACGGTCGATACGGCGGTGGGCCGTGTGGGTGCTTTAGCTTGTTGGGAACACTACAATCCTCTCGCTCGCTATAGTCTGATGGCCCAACATGAGCAGATTCACTGTGGTCAATTTCCGGGATCTATGGTGGGGAAAATTTTTACGGAGCAAATGGAAGTGACCATGCGTCACCATGCCCTTGAATCCGGCTGTTTTGTGATCAATGCAACGGGATGGCTCTCGGCAGAACAGAAGACCCAATTAACCAGCAATGAAAAGATGCACAAAGCCCTTAGTGGTGGTTGTTATACGGCCATCATTAGTCCTGAAGGTAAGCATTTAACGGCTCCGATTTATGAAGGGGAAGGTTTGGCGATCGCCGATTTAGATTTCTCCCTGATTACCAAACGCAAGCGGATGATGGATTCGGTGGGCCATTACTCCCGTCCTGATCTGTTCCAGGTGCAACTCAATGACGCACCTTGGGCCACCCTCAACACGAGTTCCTTGCCCTTTCCCTCAGAAGTACCACCACTGCCGAATACCCCGGCCCCAGATATTCCCGCTTCCTGTCCCTAATCTAGTGTGCCATCACCCATCCCTATGACTATGCCCATGGATAAACAACGTCTGATTACAGAACTCCAGTCCCACGGTCTCCGCCTCACAGAGGCCACGATGACGGGACGCCAAGGGGGGGCAGGGCCTTCGGATCACCGGGCAGTGACCATTGGCGGGACCACCGTGATGGTTCCTATTTATACGAATACCGCTGGGCGATCGCCTTACCATGCCATCCTAGATTCCCAACAGGGTGAAGCCAAGCTCCAGAAACATCACCAAGACATCGCCCCCATTACCCTGCAAGGACGTCCCAAATTTTACGATCTAGAAACAGCAGAGGGAATTCCCTACTGGAAAATTGCCCTTCTCCATAGCAATAATGTGCTCGCCACAACGGTGCAACAAACCTGTATGCGCTACCGGGACGAAAGTACAGCCTGTCAATTTTGTGCGATCGAGAAATCCCTAGAATCAGAACGCACCATTGCCCGCAAACGCCCGGAACAGTTAGCAGAGGTGGTGGAAGCGGCGGTGCGGCTCGATGGCATTGAGCAGGTGATCATGACCACAGGGACTCCCAACACAGGCGATCGCGGTGCAGCTTACCTGACCAAATGTGCCGCTGCCATCAAAGCAAAAGTCGATATTCCTATCCAAGCCCAATGTGAACCCCCCGCTGATTTTGTTTGGTTTGAGCGCTTAAAGGCGGCCGGTGTAGATAGTTTAGGAATGCACCTAGAGGCCGTGGATCCCGCAGTCCGTGCCAAAATCATGCCGGGCAAAGCGGAAGTCCCCGTTTCCTACTACTACCAAGCCTATGAAGCAGCAGTGCAAGTATTCGGTTGGGCCCAAGTCAGCACCTACCTTTTAGCAGGTTTAGGAGATAGTTTTGCAACGCTTGTGACGGCGGTAGAGAAATTAGTCAGCCTTGGCGTTTATCCCTTTGTGGTGCCTTTTGTCCCCATTTCTGGCACGCCCCTGGCAACCCATCCAGCCCCTGATCCAGAGTTTATGTTCGCTCTCTACCAAAAGGTGGGTCAGATTCTCAAGGAAGCGGGAATGTCTTCCCAGGCAATTAAAGCTGGTTGTGCGAAATGTGGTGCCTGTTCAGCATTATCTACCTTTGAAAATTAGGGAGGTTACGGGAAATGAGCCGTCAACGATTTCAGTTTGAACTCGCCCAGTCTGCGGTGGAAATCCGCGCTTATTTTGCTTTAAGACGGGATATTTTTTGTGAAGAACAGGGGATTTTTAACGGTAATGATTTTGATGACCTCGATCCCATTGCCTATCCGATTGTTGCCTTGGACAAGAGCTCATCCCCTCAGAGTAAGGTGGTTGGGGTTGTGCGCATCTACGAAAGTGAGCCCCAGGTTTGGTATGGTGGCCGCCTGGGAGTCCAGCCAGAGTTTCGGCGCGTAGGACGCATTGGTAAGGGGTTAATCTACAAAGCGGTCACAACGGCCCATGGTTGGGGCTGTACTAAGTTTCTGGCGACGGCACAGCTACAGAATGTACGTTTTTTCCAGCGGCAACATTGGCATTCCCTGGCGGAAATGGACATTTGCGATCGCCCCCACCATCTCATGGAGGCAGATTTAAACTTTTACCCACCGGCAGTGAATCCCCGACCCCAACTTGACCTGGGGACTTGGCTCGTTTCCTAAAGGAAAAATAATCGAAATACTTGGCGTGAACATCACTTTACCCCAGTTGGCAGAGACCCTACGCCACAATCTGGGCCTTTTACACAAACGAGATATTCAACTCGCTTCCCGGCAATTTCAACGGCAATTTACAGCCCAGGGGCAAGCCATTCGCCTTGGGGATGATTGTGCAGCCATTCCAGACCAAGCTGGTTTTCTCCTTCTCGCCGCAGAGGGCATGAGCCCCGCATTGGTGCAGCAAGATCCGTGGTTTGCGGGCTGGTGTGGGGTGCTCGTGAATGTCAGTGATATTTATGCCATGGGAGGACGACCACTGGCCGTTGTGGATGCTCTGTGGGCCTGTGAAGATCAGCAGGCGCGGCAGATTTGGGCCGGGATGCAGGCAGCGGCAGAAAAGTTTCAGGTGCCGATTGTCGGGGGTCATACCAATACCCACAGTGAATATGATGCCTTGGGGGTCGCGATTCTCGGTCGGGCAAAACGACTGATTACCAGTTTTGATGCCCAGGTGGGCGATCGCCTCGTGTTAGTCGCTAATTTCCAGGGGCAACCCCGGCCCCACCTCCCCTACTGTTGGGATGCCGCCACCCAAGCCGATCCAGCGCAACTCCAGGCCCAATGGGATTTACTGCCCCTCTTCGCTGAACGGGGTTTATGTAGCGCTGGCAAAGATGTCAGTATGGGGGGAATTATCGGCACAACTTTGATGCTTTTGGAAACGTCTAATTGCGGTGCGATCTTGGATATCGGCGCAGTTCCCTGTCCACCACAGCTCGATTTGCAACAATGGCTCCTCAGTTTTCCAAGCTACGGGTTTTTGCTGACCGTGCCCCCAGAGCAGGTCTCTGAAGTACAGATGTTGTGCAAAGATCAGGGGTTAGTCGCTCAGGCGATCGCCACCATTACCCCAGGCCACACCTTGACCCTTAAACTGGGGGAAACTAGCCTCGATTTTTGGCACCTCGACCATGTTCCGCTCACTGGCTTTACCGGAGGCTCCTAAATTCTATGCCAGCCGTTACTTTTGATATTGTTTGGCCCGACGGCTCCCAGGATCAATTTTATTCCCCCTCCACCGTCGTCCATGACTACTTTCAGGTGGGACAAAGCTACGCCCTGGCGGATTTTGTGCATCGCTCCCAAACGGCCCTGACCCTGGCCAGTAAGCGGGTCGAACAGCGCTATGGTAGCCCCTGTTCCCTGGCCCTCAAACAACGCCAACGCATTGAACAAAAGGCCAAAAAATTTATGGATCAACCCAATGCCCAGGTCACAATCTTGGCGAATGACCACTAAGCTGATGGGAAAATTTTGGCCGTTGGCGATCGCCACTATGGGATTGATCTTAGGGGGCTGTGGTCGGGCCTTGTTTTATCAGCCCCAGATTGCCACGGGGGGAATTAATAGTAATTTTGCCGAAGAATTTCCGAGCTACAGCGGTGATGGCCGTTATCTCGCCTTTGCCTCAGAACGGGATGGCCGCCGCAATATTTTTCTCTACGATCTCCAGACTAATCAATTAGTTAACCTGCCTAATCTCAACCGCCGCGACTCTAGCCAAGACCAACCGGATCTCAGTGAAGATGGCCGTTTTATCGCCTATGTTTCCACCGAACGGGGCCGCCAGGATGTATTTGTCTATGACCGCAACCAGGGGCGATCGCAGTTGTTAACGGTGAATTTACGGGGTTCGGTGCAAAATCCCACCATTAGCGGCGATGGACGTCGGGTCGCCTTCCAGAGCAACGAACGGGGGCAATGGAATTTGATGCTGGTGGACGTGACTCCCTAGCGGGAAATTTCCCCGCAATTGCATCTACAGATCAGAATGGTGCTGGCGTGACCGGAGGCGTTTATGGATCGCAGACAGTTGGTCGCGGGCATAGTGAGGACAGTGGGGCACGGGAATATTAACATTCGGCCAATCTGCGAGATCCGCACAGGGGCAGCCATTTTTCAAACCCACCGCATCGAAGGGCATCGGCATCGCACAGCGGGGACAATCGGCAATATCCCACCGCTCTGAGAGCAGATCCGCGATGGTTTGGGTTGTACCCTGGAGATAACAGTCACGGTTTGCGTTGAGGTCTTGCCAACAGGCCTCAAAATCTGGGGAATATTGATTTCCTTCGAGCACGGTCATCGGTAAAATTTGGCGATCGCCCTTGGGACAAATCACCGGTTTGCCCACCTGAAACCAGTAGGCTAAATATTGTTTAACTTGATTCACGGTCGCCATATATCTATCTTCTTCCTGCTGCATATCAATCCCTAAAACTACGCCGTCCCCATCGTCCCTATCCTATCGAGAAAAAAGAAGACCCGTGGCGATCGCCCCCGTCTGAACCTTGAAAAGCAATTTTTTTTAAGATCGTTTTTAGATTTAAGCCCATCACCACCTTTTTATATGAATTTTTGTGAACCGCCCCACAGTGGCTACCACTGGGATCACCACACCCCCCGTTTCTTTGAAGGTTGGTACTTTCGTGTCACCTTACCGGAGTTGGGTGATAATTTTGCCTTCATGTATTCCATCGAAGATCCCCTCGGCGATCGCCCCCATAGTGGTGGTGCCGTGCAAGTTCTGGGCCTCCAGGATGAATATCTCTGGCGCACCTTACTGAACGTCAAAAATTTTTGGGCCGATCATCAACGCCTCGCCCTGGGCCATTGGCGACATTGCCCCCCCAATTTAAAACCCCAACCCCTCGCCCCCAGGGTTTTCCAGGAGAAAATTCACGAAGGCTACCAGGCAACGGCAACCCTCAACCAAGGCCGTATTATCGATCCAGGCACCGGGGAAATTTGCCAGTGGCACTATGAAACAAAGCCGATCTACGGTTGGGGAAGGCCCGCTAAGCCCACCGCCAATTGGTATTCTTTTTTGCCCATTTACGATCCCGGTTGGCAGGTGTTGCTGGCCCATGGGTTGAGTACGGGTTGGATCGAATGGCAGGGCAAACGCTATGAATTCAGAGATGCCCCGGCCTATAGCGAAAAAAATTGGGGCAAATCTTTTCCAAAGGCTTGGTTTTGGCTCAATTGCAATGCTTTCAAAGAAGAAAAAGATCTCGCCCTCACTGCCGCTGGTGGCATTCGTCAAATTTTAGCGAGGGAAGAGGAAGTGGGCTTAATTGGCATTCACCACCACGGAAAATTTTATGAATTTGCCCCCTGGACAAGCACCCTCATCTGGCACTTTTCTCCCTGGGGAAGTTGGGAAATGACCGCAGGCGATCGCCAAGGGTTTACGGTTCACCTCAGTGGGAAAACCGACCTACCGGGACAACCCCTGCGAGCACCGACCCACACGGGCCTACGGTTTTGTTGTCAGGATACCCTGCGGGGCCAAATTTCCCTTGAACTATTCGCCCCGGACAAAACGCCCCTCATCCAAGCAACGAGCGATCTGGGGGGGTTAGAAGTGGGGGGACAGTGGTGGCGGCGCGATTTTGGCTAATGCTGACGGCCAGTTTGATCGCTTCTTTCATGCTGGTGGGATTGGCGCTGCCTTGCCCCGCAATGTCGAAGGCGGTGCCGTGGTCGGGGGAAGTCCGAATAAAGGGTAAACCGATGGTGGTATTGATCGCGTAGTCAAAGGCCATCAGTTTCACTGGGATTAACCCTTGGTCGTGGTAGAGAGCCAGATACGCATCGGCGGCGGGTTTGAATTCTGGTTTGCCATACCAAGCTTTGCCCGCATTGACCCACATGGTATCCGGAGGATAAAGCCCTAACAGAGTTGCATTGGGATATTTTTGTCGCGCATCTTCTAGCCAACCGTTAAGCCAGTCCATTTCTTCGGTGCCCAATTGACCATTTTCGCCACTGTGGGGATTTAAACCGGCGATCGCCACCTGGGGATTTTTTAAACCAAAATCCTGTTGCAGTGATTCTAAAAGAAGGTCTAATTTCAAATCCATCAGCCCTGGATTCAAGGTTTCCGGCACTGCTTTTAAAGGAATGTGGGTCGTCGCTAGCAGGCTCCGCAATGTCCAGCCTGTATAGGGAGATTTGCCAATAAAAGCCATGCCATAGCGGGTGGTTTGGCTCTTTTGGGCGAGAACCTCCGTTTGGCCGGGGTAGTCGTGGCCCGCTGCTTTCCAGAGGGATTTAGCAATGGGGGCGGTGACAATCCCCGAAAATTCTCCCTCCAGGGTTTTTTCAATCGCCGTGTCGAGGTACTGGAAAGCGCGATCGCCTGTTTCTACCGAACCTTCCCCCCAGGTGAAATTTCTCAGAAATTCATTGCCACTCGGTTCGACAATCTCTAACTCACTGGGATCAAGGAGATCAGATTCCGTCCGAGTTTTGAGGTGCTGATAGGTTTTTTCGAGCAAGGGGCGATCGCCAATGACCGTCATCGGACAAAGCGCTCTAATTTCTGGATCCGCCAGAGCTTTTAAAAGTACCTCTGGGCCAATCCCGGCCGGATCACCAATAGTCAAAGCGAGGCGAGTTTTCATAGGGGAGAATAGTCAATAAATAAAAAAATCCTCCCTAGAGGGAGGTGCCAAAGGCGGAGGGTGCATGTCCCTAGAGGGAGGTGCCAAAGGTGAAGGGTGTGAGGGCGTCTACTCGGCCTTCGGTTCAAACTTCAGGGCCACGGAATTGATACAGTAGCGCAAGCCCGTGGGAGGGGGGCCATCGTTAAATACATGACCTAGGTGGGCATCACATTTCGCGCAGAGCACTTCTGTCCGCTTCATAAAGAAACTAAAGTCATTTTTTTCGGCGATCGCCTGATCATTCACCGGTTGCCAATAGCTCGGCCAGCCAGTACCCGAATTAAACTTCGTCTCCGAGGTAAACAGGGGTGCACCGCAGCACACACAATTGTAGGTGCCTTCCCCCTTAAAATCGTGATATTCACCCGTAAAGGCCCGCTCGGTGCCATGTTTGCGGGTAACTTTGTAGGCCTCTGGGGAAAGTTGCGCTTGCCATTCGGCATCAGTTTTGACAACTTTGTCGGTCATGGTGGTGTTTTGTCTCCAAAAGTGGGGTTGCACTGCTTTGTATCGTAACAAGATCGACTAGGGGAAAACAGGTGAGAAATCCCCCAATGGATGTTGTGGGGTCGGGGCTTTCGGCTATACTCAACAAGGTTTTTTTATTCAAGTTCAAGGAGAGCGCCAAAAGATGCGATGTGCCATTATTAGTCGTGCCGGTCAAACTCTGGCGCGCGGGAAGTTAGTCTTAACTCCGATGGAAAACGATCAACAACGGCTTGATCTGGTTACAGACGGGGGTCGCTATCTAGAGGGAGGGCTGGTTGCTCCCGATGGTGATATGACCGAAGCCAGCCTAGAGCTATCGCGGAAATTTTTTGCGATGTGGGGCATGAGTAATCTCCAGCTACAAATCACCCTCCGCTAGATCTGTAACTAGAGTTAGACAATGCCAAGGAGACTGGCCATCAGCGCTTTTTGGGCGTGCATCCGGTTTTCGGCTTGATCCCAAATTTTGGCTTGGGGGCCTTCCATTACATCGGCGGTAATTTCTTCGCCCCGGTGGGCGGGCAAACAGTGGAGGGCGATCGCCTCTTTATCGGCGAGGGCCATGAGTTCGGCGTTGACTTGGTAGGGTTGGAAAATGGGTACGCGACTGTTGGCGAGGTCTTCTTGGCCCATACTGGCCCACACATCGGTGTAGATGGCGTGACAGCCTTCGGCGGCTTCCTTGGGATCATGGGTAATTAAAATTTGACTGCGATCGCCCGCAATGGCCTGGGCCTGGGCGACAATTTTCGGGCTAGGCTCGTAATCTTTGGGGGTAGCGATGCGAATATTCATGCCGACTAACGCGCCACCGAGGAGGATCGAGTGGGCGACATTATTGCCATCGCCCACATAGGTCATGGTCAGGCCTTCCAGTTGGCCAAAGATTTCCTGCATCGTTTGCAGATCCGCCAACATCTGACAGGGGTGCTCTAGATCTGTAAGGGCGTTGATAATCGGCATTTCACAGTAATCAGCGAAGGTTTCGAGATCCTGTTGATCAAAGGTACGAATCGCCAAAATATCGAGGTAGCGGTCTAAAACCCTGGCGGTGTCTTCGATGGGCTCGCCGCGACCCACCTGGGTGCGGTTTGGGTTCAGGTCAATGACATTGCCACCCAGTTGATACATAGCCACGCTGAAGGAGACTCTGGTGCGGGTAGAGGCTTTGTAGAACAACAGGCCGAGGGTTTTGGGGCAGGTGGGGGCGATTTTTCCCTGTTTGAGATCTGCCGCCAGGTTTAGCAGGGTAATAATTTCTGTGCTGCTGAGATCTGCAATGCTCAGAAGATCCCGACCCTTGAGTGCATTCATCCTGTTTTCGGCTCCTTACCGTGGCAAAAAAATCATTATAAGCTCCCCTCCAGATTCCACAAAAGCTTGCAAGGGCGATCGCCACTGGTCTTCGTCAGGAAATGTTGATGGCGATCCCAAGGGGGTGACACTTGAAAAACTGTCTACTTTTGGGGAGATGGGTGAAATCTGGTTTTAAAGTAGGATTGTAGCCATGATTTCGGCTTGTTTTTTGCGCTTTTAAATGGAATTGCCATGAGCACTGCTCCCTACGACCAGATCCAATCTTTATCAGAAATTTGGGCGATCGCCGCCGAGCGTTATGCCGACATTGTTGCCCTCTATGATCCCCACCAAAAACCAGAATTCAAACTGACCTATCATCAGCTCTGGCAAGGGATTCAGCAGTTTGGGGCTGGCCTCCAGGCCCTCGGCCTCCAACCCCAGGAAAAAGTCGCCCTGATTGCGGATAATAGCCCCCGTTGGTTCATCGCCGATCAGGGTAGTATTGCGGCGGGGGCCGTGAATGCGGTGCGCTCATCCCAGGCAGAAAAACAAGAACTGCTCTACATCTACACTGACAGCGAAAGTCGATTTCTCATCGTCGAAGACCGCAAAACCTTTGAACGCCTCAATCCAGAAATTACAAATCTCCAACCTAGGGCCGTCATTTTCCTCACCGACGAAGAAGTGCCAGAAACGGAACTCCCGATTTTTAACTTTTCCCAACTGATGACCCTCGGCAGCCAAGAATCCCTGACGATGCCTGGGCGATCGCCCCAAGATTTGATGACCTTGATCTACACTTCTGGGACGACGGGCAAACCCAAAGGGGTGATGCTTTCCCACGGCAATGTCCTCTACCAAGTGCGCAACCTCGACCAGGTGATTCAACCGAATCCTGGCGATGTCACCCTCAGCATTCTCCCTACCTGGCATTCCTACGAACGGGCTGCTGAATATTTTCTCCTGTCCCAGGGCTGCACCCAGATCTATACCAATATCCGCAACATCAAAAAAGATTTACAAACCTACAAGCCCGGTTACATGGTTGCGGTACCACGCATTTGGGAATCGATCTATGAAGGAGTGCAGAAAAATCTCCGGGAACAACCCGCCAAAAAACAAAAGCTGGTGAACTTTTTCCTCACCTGCTCCCAAAATTATGTCCTCACCCAGCGCATCGCCAACAACCTCAGCCTGGAGCATTTCCATGTTTCTCCCCTAACGCGGTTAATGGCTAGAGCAAAGGCGATCGCCCTTTATCCCTTTCACCTCCTCGGCAACAAACTCGTTTACGAAAAAATTCGGGGGGCCACTGGCGGCAAAATTCGCTACGTAATCAGCGGCGGCGGCTCCCTCGCCCAACACATCGACACCTTCTTTGAAATCGTGGGGATCAATATCCTCGTGGGTTATGGCCTCACCGAAACCTCCCCAGTGACCAATGCCCGGCGGCCCGAACGCAATGTGCGTGGCTCCGCTGGCCCCGCCCTCAAGGGCACCGAAATTCGCATTGTCGATCCCGAAACGCGACAAACCCTCTCCCAAGGCCAAAAGGGACTGGTTTTAATCCGTGGCCCCCAGGTGATGCAGGGCTACTACCGCAAACCCGAAGCCACCGCCAAGGCCATTGACCCCGAAGGTTGGTTTGACAGTGGCGACCTCGGTTGGGTGACGCCCCAGGGGGATCTCGTTTTAACTGGGCGGGCAAAAGATACCATTGTCCTCACCAACGGCGAAAACATCGAACCCCAACCCATTGAAGATGCCTGCGCCCGCAGCCCCTACATCGATCAAATTATGCTGGTGGGCCAGGATCAAAAATCCCTTGGTGCTTTAATTGTGCCGAACCTCGAAGCCCTCGGTCAGTGGGTGTCCCAGGGTGGCCTTGGTTTGCAATTGCCAGATCCTGACATTCCTTCAGAACAACTGCCCCAAACGGATTTGTACAGTAAGCCAGTCTTGAATTTATTTAAACAGGAGCTGAATCGAGAAATTAAAAATCGACCTGGCTATCGGGTGGATGACCGCATTAGTGATTTTGCGTTGATTTTGGAGCCTTTTTCCATTGAGAATGGCCTGATGACCCAGACGCTAAAGGTAAAGCGGCCAGTGGTGGCAGAGAAATATGCGGCCTTAATTGCTTCCCTTTACGACAAAGATTAAGCGATCCGAATGGCGGAATCTTCGGGTATTGATGCTACCCTGAAAATATTTTGCAGATAGGGCCCCTTTAGCCCACTGATTTAACAAAACCGAGTTACATTTCTCTAGGAAAACATTCACATGGACGGAAACCAAGTGCCTACTGTTACCCTCAAACGCCCAATTAATCTGAAGGTCATCGTGACCCCCCGCTGGAAAGAGGAAGTACAGCAGCAACTCCAGGGACAAATAGCGACTTTTGATGGTCAATTACAACAACTGGATGTCCAAGGAAATCGCACCATTAGTGAACTTCAACAACAGGGCAATACCCCCCAGGTCGCTCAACAAATGGAAAATATTCAACTCCAGGTTAACCAAAAAAAGCGGGAACTCCTTGAGAAGAAAAACCAAGTGCTCCAGCAGCTCCAACAGGTACAAAACTTAGAATTAGATCAAGAGTTTCTCCAGGGTCAGATGGAGAGTTTCTTTGAAGTGAAAGTGGGCGATAATCTGGTGCGCAAGCTGAATGTTGAACTTGTGGTTCGGGATGGTGTTGTTGAAGAAATTCGCGGCGACCTCTAAATTTTTTTGTGATTGCTGTCGAGTGACAGTGTTCGGCTCCCCCGATGACACTTGCGGTGCGGGGGATTTTTAATGGGGAAAAAATTCATGAAAATTGGCATTGTCGGGCTGGGTTTAATCGGTGGATCTTTGGCGATCGCCTTCCGGGAAAAAGGCTTAGAAGTATTGGGTGTTTCCCGGAAAAATACAACCTGCGAAACGGCCTTGAGTAAGGGAATTGTCGACCAAGCCAGCACAGATTTTTCTCTTCTCAAGGATGCGGATGTGGTGTTTCTCTGCACGCCGATCAAAGCGATTTTGCCCACGGCCCAAACTCTTATTCCCCACCTCAAATCCACGGCGATTTTGACCGATGTGGCCTCGGTGAAGGGGGGAATTGTCCAGGCGATCGCCCCGCTGTGGCCCAACTTTGTCGGGGGACATCCCATGGCGGGCACAGCCGAACAGGGTATTGACGCCGCGCTCCCCGGATTGTTTATCAACGCACCCTACGTTTTAACGCCGACCGATGAAACTTCCCCTGATGCGGTGAAAATCCTCAAGGACTTAATCACGCTGCTCCAGAGTCGTTTTTACTGCTGCGCCCCGGAGATTCACGATCAAGCGGTGGCCTGGATTTCCCATTTACCCGTTTATGTTAGTGCGAGTCTGATCGCGGCCTGTGGATCGGAAATTAATTCAGAAGTGCTACAAATGGCCCAAGCTCTGGCAAGTTCTGGCTTTCGGGATACCAGTCGTGTCGGCGGTGGCAATCCAGAATTGGGGTTGATGATGGCCCAGGGGAATCGACAGGCGCTGTTAAAATCCCTCACCCATTATCGGCAGCAGTTAGATCAAGTCATTGCAGATCTTGAAACAGAAAACTGGGAGGCAATCGCCCAATTCCTCACAGCGACCCAACGACAGCGGCCCGACTTTCTCTAGATTCCAGGAGTACAATGGAGGTAGGAGGAAGTCGAAGGATTCATACTGAAATGATCCTCGCCAGCGACCATGGATCTTCCACCCACCAATGATTTCTGTGCCGATCCCACCGTTGCTTTACGTCAGCGGATGGTTAAGCAGCAAATTATCGCCAGGGGCGTGAACGATCCAGCCGTCTTAGCCGCGCTCCAGCAAGTGCCCCGGCATCGCTTTGTGCCTGATTCTCTCCAAAATCTCGCCTACGCCGATCAACCCCTTACCATCGGCTATGGCCAAACTATTTCCCAGCCCTATATCGTCGCCTACATGACCGAGGCGGCCCACCTGACGCCCAGCAGCAAAGTTTTAGAAATTGGTACGGGGTGCGGTTATCAAGCGGCGATCCTCGCCGAAATTGCCCAGGAAGTTTTTACCGTTGAAGTTGTGCCCGAATTAGCCCGGCAAGCCCGCGATCGCCTAGAACAATTAGGTTACAAAAATATCCACTACAAGATTGGTGACGGTTACCAGGGCTGGTCAGAGTTTGCTCCCTACGACGCGATCCTTGTTACGGCGGCCCCAGACCATCGTCCCCAACCGCTGCTGCAACAATTGGCGGTGGGCGGCCACCTCGTGATTCCTGTGGGCACCATCGGCCAACGTCTCGAAGTCCTCCATAAAACTAGCACTGACCTGGAAATGGAAAAGGCGATCGCTGTGCGGTTTGTGCCACTCCAGGGCCACAGCTACGGATTTTGAACAAATTTGGATAGATCACCAGATTAATTGTCCCATCTCTATTGCTCGCATCGAGGGCATTACCTTCCTGGAGAGTGACCCAGACGGTTTGGGAATCCGGCGCAACGGCCACATATTTTGTGGAGGCGATCGCCTAAAATTGAACCAGCTTTCTCTACACCTTTTCTTTCTGTTATCGTGACTTTGCCTCCCCTAACAACGGACACTATTCAGCTAATCATCGACGATCGCCTTGAGGATGAAACGCTCCATCAGTTGGTCTGGCATTACCTCGGCTACCGTTACGATGAAACTCAAAAATGCTGGAATCTTGACCAAGTTGATCCAGCCTGGGCCGAAAAATATCCAGAACCGCCTAAATTTATCGAGGAGCGTCCCCCCACGGTGCAACTGACCCGCTCGATCCCCAAACCCTATAAGGCTCTGCTCAAGGAAAAAATGGGCTTTAAGGGCTACACAGTTGATCAACTGATTCCGCGCCTGACGCGGCGGGCGACCATGGCCAGTTGGCTCCTTAGCTATATGGCCCAACACGATTTGTTAGAGGTTTAGCGGGTGGCACGGGTTTCGGCTTTATGGATTTATCCGGTGAAGTCCTGCGGCGGGATCGCTTTGGAGACAGTGGAAGTTTTGACTCAGGGTTTTCAAGGCGATCGCCAATGGATGATTGTTGATGCCGACGGGAAATTTCTCAGTCAACGGCAATATCCCCAACTGGCCAGGGTTAAGCCCCATATTACAGAGGATAATCTCACCTTAACTTTTGATGATTTTTCGCCCCTGAAACTGTCTCCCAAAACTGTAGGCTCCCTCAAACCCGTGACAATCTGGCGCAACCAGACCCAAGCCCTTGACCAAGGCCCCGAAGCTGCCGCTTGGTTTTCGGAGGTGCTACAAACCCCCTGCCGTCTCGTGCGCCAATCTCCCGATCATCCCCGGCCCCTCAATCCGAAATATGCCCTGTGGGAAACCCAAAATGTCAGTTTTGCCGATGGTTATCCGGTGCTCCTCACTAATACTGCTTCTTTAAAGCTGCTGGAAGAAAAATTAGGGGCAGCCGTTTCGATGAATCAGTTTCGTCCTAACCTAGTGGTTGAGACAGCACAACCTTTTGCGGAAGATCATTGGCAGACTGTGGACATTGGTGGCACGACCTTTGTCACCGCCAAACCCTGCGAACGTTGCATTGTGATTACAACAAATCAAACCACAGGCGATCGCCACCCAAACCAAGAACCCCTCCGCACCTTGGGTACTTTTCGACGCACTGCCAAAGGCATTCTTTTTGGCATTAACCTCATGCCTACCAGTTCAGGCAAGATTTCAGTGGGGGATGCTGTGATCCTGAATCCAATGTCTTCTTAACACTCCCTGTCCTCAACAGTTATTAAACCTGAAGGCAGCGAATCGCTTCCAACATTCCCCTGGCCTTATCAAGGGTTTCCTGGTATTCCCGTTCCGGTTCCGAATCTGCGACAATGCCTGCGCCTGCCTGGACAAAGACCTGGTGCTGATTCCCCTGCGATCGCACAATCATGCTCCGGATCGTAATCGCCGTATTCAGTTGGCCTTCAAAATCGTAGTAACCGTAGACGCCAGAGTAGGGGCCGCGCCGTTCGGGTTCCAGTTCGTTGATAATTTCTAAAGCGCGAATTTTCGGCGCACCGCTGACTGTTCCGGCGGGGAAACAAGCCTGTAATAAATTCCAAGCCGATTGGTCGGGGGCTAAATCTCCCATCACATTACTCACGATGTGCATCACGTGGGAATAGCGTTCGATGATCATCAAATCCCCAACCGTCACCGTGCCTTTTTCGCAGACGCGACCGAGGTCATTGCGGCCCAAATCCACAAGCATCACGTGTTCAGCGATTTCCTTAGGGTCGGCCAAGAGGTCTTGTTCTAACGCTAAATCCTCAGCTTGGGTTTTCCCCCGGCGTCGCGTGCCCGCAATCGGTCGGAGCATCGCCTGGAGTTTTCCGTCTGGCGTTTGCTCGGCTTTGACCATAATCTCTGGGCTAGAACCGATGAGTTGCCAATCCCCAAAATTGTAAAAAGACATGTAGGGAGAAGGGTTAATCAGGCGCAGGGAACGGTAGAGATCAAAGGGATGGCCTTCGTAGCTCGTCTGGAGCCGCTGGGACAGCACCACCTGAAAAATATCTCCGGCCTTAATGTATTCCTTTGCCTTGGCGACGTTCTGGCAAAACTGTGCTTGGGAAGTGTTGCTTTCGTACTTGAGGGCTTCCCCGTCTGGGTTGGCGAGCCATTCTAAGGGTTTGGCGGCAACAGGCAAAGGCAACTTGAGCTTGAGGACTAATTTCGTCACGCGATCGCAGGCATTTAGGTAGGCTTCTTCTAGGGGCACCGCCGGATCCCGCAGGTCAGCATAGGTGATGACCCAAATCTTGCGTTTAACTTGGTCAAAAATAATCAAGCTATCAATTTGCATCCAGAGGCCATCGGGCAGATCCTCTTCTTGGCGTTCGTACACTGGCACCCGTGGCTCGATCCAGCGCATCAACTCATAGCCCCACATCCCAAATAGGCCACCAATCCCCGGTGGTAATTCCGGCAGTTGGACAGGCTTAATGCTGGCGAGACATTGGGCCAACACATCAAAGGGATTGCCGCTAAATTCTTGGACGGCCCCATCACGGAATTTTTGCGTGGTGCGATCGCCTTTATTTTCTAAGACCCAAACCGGATCGCAACCGAGGAAACTATAGCGACCAATATTTTCGCCCCCCTCAACGGACTCCAACAGAAAATTGTAGGGTTGATCTGCACAAACCTTGTACCAAGCCGACACTGGCGTTTCGAGATCCGCCACCCACTCCTGATAGACCGGAATAAAATTACCCTGTTGACTGAGATGCCGAAACTGCTCGAAATCAGGAAAAATCATAGGAAATGCGTCGGTCGCCTGGGGCACATGGAGGGCCGCTGGGACAGTGAATAAAAGTAAAAATAGAGCTAGACACAAAGAAGCGGAAGCCTTTTGTTCAGCTTTTCATCATAACAGACTTTCTTCATCGGTCTGGGCTAATCGCCGCCACCAAGAAAGCCTTCATAACTCAAACTAAAACTGTCAACTTCCGCCCGAACTGTTGTGGTAAAAATCTAGGCTTCGTAGGGGGCCACACCAGAAAACTTCAGGGTTGCCGGTTCGGGGTTGCTCCCGATATTGCGGTCAACTTTCCCTTTGTATTCGCGACCTTCGTTTACCTTCTCAGAAGGTACACCATCGAGAGGATAGAGGAACTGAGTTTCGCCGGAGGGGAAGACACGGTAAATCTTATAGTCGGTAATCTTGGGCTTAAATTGTGTTTTCAGCTGAGTCCCGAGGGCAAGGCACTGTTCCTTGCGGGCAAAGTACATGAGGTTATCGCCTTCGTTCATGACCGCTGCACCACCGGTGGGCAGTTCAAAAACCTGCTCTTTTGCGCTAGACCAGGTGATGGCGTATTTTTCCTCCCGTTCAGCAGCGGCGAGTAGACCACCCGTGCTGCCACCGAATTTCGGTGTTTTTCCAGTAAGCTCGTTAGACATGCTCAAAAATCTTTATTAAATAAAGGGTGTTTCGCAAATGCTATCACCAGACCCCTACGCCATAGATCAAGTGTCAAGAACTGTAACAGTTATTTTCTATTTGTAAGGGAAGCAGACAGGCAAATTTATCATCCTTTAGGGACTGTTTTGGTGGGAATAGCCCTAGGGGCAAAAGTTTCTGGCAAAAGCCACTAGAATGCGAGAAAATCCCCTTTTTTCCACTGCAAAACCTAGGCTTAGTAGAAGGTGAGCATCCGTTGTTTTTGGAATTTTTGGGTTAGGGGATGGGTTGAACCCAGCAGGTTAAAGAACATCTATGGCAGAAGAATTTTACAAAGGTGGACAACGGGCTTGGTTCCATGATCAGGGCCATTGGGGCGGTTTTTTCCATACCTATGATCAGTTGCAACTCAAGGGTTTTGGGGCGCATTTTGATCAACCCCGCAAAATCCATGTCTTTTTACCACGAGATTATGAAGTAACTGGCGATCGCCTGCCCGTACTGTACTGCAACGATGGCGACCATATTTTTTTCCCCGATGGGGATTTTGGTCAATGTTGGCAGGTGGCAGAGCGCTTGAGTCGGCTGTATCTACGGGAGCAATTGCAAAAACTGATTGTCGTAGCCATTTGCCCCAATGATCATGCCTACGAATATTCCCATATCCCGGATCAAGGTGGTGGCCTAGGGGATTACAGTCGTTATCTTGCCAAAGGACTGAAACCCTTTATCGATGAGCAATACCGCACCCAAACCGATCAAACGCTCATCGTCGGTGCTGCCCAAGGCGGGTTGGCTGCTTTTTACACGGCTACCCAGCACCCCCGCCAGTTTCCCCAAGTGGCCGCTTTATCCCCCTCTTTTTGGCTGGGACTGGAGGCAAACCCAATGTCCATAAATGGTTTGGATGGGGCTTTTAAAATATCCCTTGAAAATTCGGCGTTGGTTTTTGCCGCGACTCCCGTTTTGAGCAACCCCGAACTGCGCCCCAAAATTTACCTAGACTGGGGTTTAATGGCTGATGCCCAGCACCAGGAGGCACGGGCGAGATTACGGGGCCAAGAAATGCGATCGCTTTTAATCAGAGAGTTCCAATACCAAGAAAATGTGAATCTTTTTACCCTTGAAGATCCCCTTGGTCGCCACGATGAACTTACCTGGGGCGATCGCCTTGAGACAATTTTGCAGCTTTTCTTCTAGCCCGTGGGCAAAAATCTGACCTCTAATACTGGATGCGATCGGTGGTTTTCCCAGGAGCGGCATTCTTTTCGAGATATTCAATAATTTTTCCGGCCACATCAACCCCGGTGGTTTTTTCGATGCCTTCTAATCCCGGTGAAGAGTTAATTTCCATCACCAGAGGCCCGTGGTTTGAACGCAACAAATCTACCCCAGCGACCCGCAATCCCATCGCTTTAGCGGCCCGGACAGCGGTACTGCGCTCTTCGGGGGTGAGTCGAACTTTGTCTGCTTTGCCGCCCCGGTGCAAATTAGACCGAAATTCTCCCTCTGCACCCTGACGCTTCATTGCCGCCACGACTTTCTCGCCCACCACGAAACAGCGGATATCCGTGCCCTTGGCTTCGGCGATGTATTCTTGCACCAAAATGTTGGCATCCAACCCCCGAAAGGCTTCGATCACGGATTTGGCGGCCTGGTGGGTTTCCGCGAGCACCACACCAATACCCTGGGTGCCTTCTAAAAGTTTAATGACCACGGGGGCACCACCCACGGTTTCGATGAGGCCATCAATGTCCTGGGTCGCGTGGGCAAAACCTGTCACCGGGAGTCCAATGCCTTTGCGGGCTAAAATTTGCAGCGATCGCAGTTTATCGCGGGACCGAGAAATCGCCTGGGATGTATTGGCACTAAACCCTCCCATCACCTCAAACTGACGCACCACCGCCGTACCGTAAAAAGTGGCCGATGCTCCAATGCGAGGAATAATCGCGTCAAAATTTTCTAACCGCTGCCCCTGGTAAATGACAAAGGGTTGATGGGATGTGATATTCATGTAGCAGCGCATGAAATTAATCACCTGGACGTCGTGGTGACGATTTTCGGCGGCTTCCCGGAGACGACGGGTGGAATAGAGTTTTGGATCTTGGGAGAGAATGGCAATTTTCATGGTTGGTGGGGATGATCCGGTTGGCTTTGGAGAAAAGATTTGCTCACATCAACGAGGAATCGTTTGCGCAGGGCCTGGCGTCCAAGGAGCATCCGATAACCCATTAAGGAGCGATTGGTGAGATTGAGTTCAATGAGCCAACGGTGTTCGCCTAGTTGAACATGGGTTTCGATGACGGGCCGCAGTTGCTTTTGGCCATTGGAACTTTTGATGCTGCGGTGTTCGACCAAAGGGGCTTCTATGGTAACGGTGTCATGGATATTGTGCTGGTGGGGGTGAATTTGGAAACGAACCATCTCGCGATCGCCTTGGTGAAAATAGTGAATGCGGGTGGCATGGATCGAGGAGGAGCCAGCACCGGTGTCAATTTTGGCGCGAATCACGGGGATCTGAAAATCCGGGAGCGCCACACATTCTCGCCAACCAATGGTCGATAGGATGGGTTTTCTTTTCATACAACGGCAGTCTAGGAGACAAAGTTTAAATTCTTGCTAAGGCTTCAGCTAGAAGCACTGGTATAAAACCGTAGGGCAAACCGCCACACCACATTAGACAATAACAGCAGCAGCAGGCCCAAACAACCGGCACCAGCAATCCACCCCAGAGGCGATCGCCCCAACATGGTTTCCGCAGGAATGGTCGTAAAAAAAACAATGGGGACAATGAAAGTAAAGAAAAACGAAAGACCCCCGGATAGGCCACAATCGGGTAACGTCCGGCCTCAAGGAAGCCCCGCAGCACCTCGGTGACATTATAAATTTTCACAAACCAGATACTCGTTGCCCCCAACATAAACCAGAGGCTGTAGAGGATCAACATCCCAAACCCGATGGGAATCAGGCTCAACACATAATTGAGCGGTGACAGACCCAACTGCAGCCCGATGTAGATCAAAATTCCCAGTCCTAAAACCAAGTCAGGCAAGCCCCAGGGGGAAATCATCCGCGCCGAGAGCCAAAATTGACTACTGATGGGCTTGAGTAGCACAAAATCGAGGGTGCCTTCCTGTACCTGTTGGACGATCCGGTTGAGATTCGGCGAAAAAAAAGTATTGGCCACCCCCTGCAAGAGGGTAAACATTCCCACCACCAACATCGCCTCTTGCCAAGTCCAACCGGAAAATTGATATCCCGTGCGGTAAAACAAAAAGAGGCTGAACAGGCTGCCCGCTAAATTTCCCACACTACTGAGGGCCGCGATGAAAAAATTTAAACGATACTCCAATTCGGCGGCGATCGCCGTACTCCAAAACAGTCCTAAAATGCGCCAATACTTGCCCATGGAGTCGAGCCTATTTCTCCACTGCCCGGATATCAATCACGCTGCCATTGAAATCGTAATTAAACCCCTCAAGGCGCAGGGTATGACCAATTTTGACCTTGTTGTTGCCAAAAACATAGCCATTATCTGTTTTCTGGGCTTCGCTAGTTAACACAATCCGAAAATCCCCAATATTCTGCACCTCAGGACGGGGATCATTTAACGGTAAAACAGAGCCGTCCGGCTGGGGCACAGGGGTTGTCCGGGGTAAAAGCTCAATGGACTTAATGCCGACATTGGCAAAGGGTTGATTGCGGATCACGATGGAGGTCGTTTCAGACCCTTGAAATTCTGCCACAAAGGCATCTGGGGACTTCACACTCAGGCCCCGCACCAGGACTTCCACCTCGATCGCTTCCATGGCTGACCCAATTTGGGCCACGGAACCCGAACGACCGGGGAGGAAAAAAATACCAAAAATTACGCCGAGAATGATCAGAAGTGCCCCCAGATCGAGGATGCTCACTTTGCCGAAAAGACGCCCTTTTGAATCCAACAGAGCCATATGTTTGTGGAAATACACTAAAAGTTTTTTTAACCCTCCACATTATAGGGGAGGTGGCAGCCGTCCCCCGATAAATTCGCCCTTAACCGTCTTGGGGAGGGGACATCGGCAGCGGCGATCGCCCAACTTCCGGAGAGGCTTGTCTCTGTATTTGAGGCCGTCGTCGGGACTGTTGATAGAGTCGGTAAAGGGCATAGGTAAATAGAGAAGGCCCCACCAGAGCACAAAGCACAATGACTCCATAAATCCAGAGGGGTAACACGGACGGTTCTCCCCCAGGGGAATTCGTCTGAGCATTAGTCTCGGCGGGTGGCGGTGTTTTTGTTGCCGGAGGGGCGTCCGCACCACTGACCGTTTGGGATGATGGGGATTCCGTTTCCTCCAAAACCCGCGCCGCTGTCTGGGCTGGCAATTGTCCCAAAAGACTATCCACCACCGGAATCGGCACCCGAGGATTGACCAGGGTTGCAAAGCCCACACTTGTGAGGGTTAACATCGCCAAGCAACTACCACCCAGGAAATAAGCGCGACCATGGTGGGTTTTAATGAGTTGTTTAAAGGTGATCAGGCGAGGCGGTTGTTTTTTCGGGGAAGTAGAAGCCATCGGCGGTGACAAAATTTAAAGATTAGTAGCCTTTAGGCCAAGGGGATTAAAACAAGGTAATCGCTGGTAACTTCAGCATAACGAACTGGATTTAGGACGGGGAGGTTTGTGATTTTGGGTGGGCATCAACGGGATTCAAGATTCCCCTATGTTGCTCTAAATGATGGGCAACCTTACCTAGAAGTTCCTCCAAAGAGACCGGGTGATAAATAATGTCATCACAAGCTAACCGCGAATGCTCATCTTGCTGATTTTGAAAGATATCGGCGGTAATCACGATGAGTTTTGGGTCTTCGGTTAGGGGGACTGTTTGGAGCTGTTGTTGGATATTGCTCAAGATCTCCGCACCATCGACGGAGGCCAGTTTCAGGTCAACCAAAATTAGGTCTGGTGTCCATTGTTGCCATGGGTGATTAGAGATTGCTTCCATGGCGATCGCCTGGGTTTCGATACCAGCCCTGGCCAGTCGCTGACAGAGTAGTTCCCGCTGCTCGACTTGATCCTTGAGGAGCAAAATTTTGGGCGATCGCCCCGTGTGTTCTACAAAAGCCTGAATTGAAATGTCTGCTTGATCTTTTTCTGGCGAAGCGAGGGACAGCTCAAACCAAAAGCAACTACCCTGATTTTCTGCCGTTGTTACCCGGATCTCTCCCCCCATGAGCTGTACCAACTGCTGACTGATGGCGAGACCCAGGCCTGTGCCTTGGCGTGCACGGATTCCTGTGCTGGTTTGCTGAAAAACCTGAAATAATTTGTTCTGCTCATGTTCTGGGATGCCAGGCCCCGTATCAATTACGGCAAAGTGTAAGTTCTGTTGGTGGGCATCATAGGTAATTTTGAGGGTAACGCGACCCACCTCAGTAAATTTAATGGCATTACTCAAGAGATTGATTAAGACTTGCTTGAGCTTTTTTTCATCGAGGTAAATCACCTCCGGTACATTGGCATCACGCTCAAAGATCAGTTCTAGTTGCTTTTGTTTCGCCGCAAGGACAACAAAATCGTAGATAACATTGAGAGCTTCAACGAGATTAAAGGCTTCTCGAAGGACGCTGGTCTCCCCGGCCTCAATTTTTGAGAGGGAGAGAATATCGTTGATCAGGTTCAGCAGGTGCTGGGCACTCTGGGTAATGATGTCGAGGGATTCGAGTTGATCGGCAGTGAGGTTAGTATCCCCCGTGAGTAGCTCCGTAAACCCCAAAATGGCGCTGAGGGGTGTGCGGAGTTCATGGCTCATATTGGCCAAAAATTGACTTTTTGCTTGGTTTGCCTTTTCTGCTTCTTCCTTGGCTGCCTGTAGGGTTTCTAGGAGTTTGGCCTGTTGGAGGGCCACACCCAGTTGGGTAGCGATCTGCCGCAGCATTTCGATTTCCTCGGTAAGCCAGGTGCGGGGGGCGTTGTTTTGGTAGATGCCGAGGAGTCCCCAAAGGCGATCGCCTAGGAAAATCGGTAGGGTGATATAGGCTTTGGCTTGGAAGTTTTCGAGAAGCTCGATGTAACAGGGAGGAAACCCAGCTTTGTAAATATCATGGACTGCCCGGTAGGTATTGCCTTGACGATAAATCCCCCCCTGGGTTTCCTGGAGATAGGTATCTTCTACCCAGCCCGGTAGCTCACTTTCAAAAACTTTGACAATACAACGGTCATCACGCACTGCGGAATATTTTAGGAGTTCACGCTGTCGCGCACTGGCGTCATTCATCAGCGATCGCCATTGGGGAGACATGGCCTCAGCCACAAAGTGACCACTCCAGTCGGGGTTAAACTTGTAGATCACCACCCGGTCACAGTGCAGGGCATCATGGATTTCTTTAGTCGTGCTCTGAAAAATTTCGTTGAGGTTGAGGGTACGACGAATCCGATTGATCACGACCCGGAGAATTCTTTGGCGGGTGATTGTCCGTTGCAGTTGCTCGGTTTGGTTTGACCACAGGGCTTGGAGATGTTTGTGGTTAAGTTGTTGTTGGACACGTTTTTGTAATTCGGTGCTGGTGCAGGGCAATAGCAACACATCATCGGCCCCAAACGAGAAAGCCTCGGCCCGGGTTTGGGCATGGATATCCGTGGTGGTAATAATCAGGGGGATATCGCGGCTGTGCAGATCACTTTTGAGCTGGGCAAACAGTTTGCGCTCCGGACGGGACACAAAATCGAGGTTCACAATGATCAGTTCTGGATGATTGGCGATCGCCAAAGCCGACAGATGGGCGGCGCTGGGGGCAACCTGCACTGCGGCAATACCCCGGAGGGTCTCCAGGAAAAATTCAAGGAAATGGGCTTGGTGCTCACCGACTAAAATCATGACAAAATTGCAAACCTCAGGGCAGGAGATAATGGGAAGAAAAATCAGACCGCTCCTCTCCAAAGAGCAGATGCAGATCAAAATTTCAGGCCGCACACTGAAACCACGGGACAAAAAGTTCCCCGGTAGCTCAGCCAGAAAAAATAATCGAGATTAAGGGCTGGGGTTGTCTCTTCCAGTGGATTGGCACGGGGGGATCTGGGCGGCAATAATGCCCACCATCAACCACCAGAGGGTATTGACCTGGGGACGATACCAAACGGTATCAAAGAGGCCCTGGATCAACAGTCCTGTCATCGCGGCGATCGCCCCAACTAACCATAGTCCTTCTATTTTATGCTGGGACTGAAAGTCTTTAAGGCTTTGTAAAGCTTGGCTAAAGATATTGATCAGCAGCCACACAAATGTGGTCAAGCCCAGTAAACCAGTTTCCACGGCGGTCTCCAGAAAAATTGAATAGGCACTCAGGGCCGAAAAACGACTTTCCATATACTGGGGGTACACCGCATTAAAGGCATCATGGCCTGGCCCAATCCCCAGCAGGGGGCGATCGCCAATCATCCGCAGCACCGCCAACCACACATTAATCCGGAAATTATTACTACTATCGCCCCGCCAGGAAAAAATACTCAGCAACCGTAGGCGAATGGCATCAACGCCCAATACCGCAATGAGTAGTAACCCCGCCCCAAAGCCGAAACAAAGGGGCAGCAACCATTTACGCCAAAAAGGACTGAGGCGATTGCCATACCAACTGTAGAGTAATAATCCCCCCACAACGGCCGCTCCCACCATCGCCAGCCAGCCCCCCCGACTATCGGTAAAAAATAGGCAAGCCGCATTGGTTACAAACATGACCGCTGCTAAAGTTTTCTGGATCTTGGTGCGCCAAATCAGCATCGCTACGCCACTAAAGGCGATCGCCCCCAGGAGATAACCCGCCAAAAGATTCGGGTTGCCTAGGTAACTGTAAACCCTAGTATCGTTGGCAAACTCCGACAAGGGATCATTCCAGGTGGCCAACTGTTCTACCCCAAAAAATTCCTGACGAATACCATAGCCGCTCACCACCAGGGACACCATTAAATACACCCAAATGACCGCCGCGAGAATTTTGGGCGATCGCAAGACCCGCGCACAAAACGCAAAGAAAATCAGATATAGCAACAACTGCACCAACCCAGACAGGGCGGCCCCCTTAACTGGCGACAAGACCGTGGCGATCGCCGCGATGCCCCCATATAGTGCAACCAAAAGATGAATTCCTGTCACTTGTCCCAGGGGCAGATCAGACAGACTTAGCAAAATCCAATAGCCCGCACAGGCCAACAGCAAAAATCCGATTAAGGTTGTCGAGACAAAGGGCGCTGCCACCAACAATACACAGAGAATCATTGCCCCCAGGGGTTCTGCCCATTGCAATAGCCAACTGCCGCCCCGCCAGCCCTGCAAAAGTCCAAACACCCGGTAACTGACACTGGCCCGTAACCAAGGCTCAAAGGGAAAGCGCAAAAAGAGAATCTGCTGCCACACTGCCGCCATGAACCATCAACCTCAGTATTGTGTAACTGTTCATTGTAAAAGAGATTTAGCCGTCGTCGTTCCCATACAACTCATCGAGGGATTGCTTTTCGTACAGATCTTTTAAATTTTGGTGCCGTTCCCGCCGGGAAGTCCGTCGATATTTTTTAGTTGCTAGTTTCGGCTCATGGATTTGTTTGCCCGCCGCTGTAATTTTGACTTTGAGGTGATCTTCTTCATCCCGTTGCTGCTGCTGGATCTCACGGTAGGCGATCGCCTCTTCGAGAAATTTTTCATAGATCTCATAGCGTTCCCAATCCCGTCCCACCGCACAGTTGGGTTCCTGCAGGTGTAGGCAATCCTTGAACTGGCAATTTTCTTGCTTGAGTTGGGCACGAATTTCTGGGAAATATCCCCCCAAATCCTGGGGCAGCACCGACCAATCCGGCTGATTAAACCCAGGACTATCAGCCAAAAGTCCCCCCTGGGGCAGCGGAAATAGTTCCACATGGCGGGTTGTGTGTCGTCCCCGCTGCAATTTGCCTGAAACTTCGCCCACCCGTAGCTCCACCTGGGGAATTAAGCGGTTGATCAGACTTGATTTTCCCACCCCCGAAGGCCCAGCCACCACGGTGATTTTATCCTTAAGACTGGCTTCTAGGGCGGCAATGCCAGCATCCTGGAGCACACTAAAAAAGACAGCCCGATAGCCCCATTGTTGGAGGCGTTCAGCCCAGGTCTGTTGTTCTTTTTTAGAGAGTAAATCTTGTTTATTAAGACCCAATAATAACGGCAACCCCGTTGATTCTGCTTTGATTAAGAAGCGACTCAGTTGCCAGGGATCAAGGGATGGTTCCGCTAGGGCAAACACCAACAAGAGTTGGTCAGCATTAGCCACAGGGGGTCGATCTAAAACGGTGCGGCGAGATAAAACCTGGGCGATCGCCCCCCGTCTATCTTGAAAATCAACTTCTTCAACGATGACCTGGTCTCCCACCATGACCCGTTGACCAATTTTTTTTAAGCGGGCTCGCCTTGTACAGAGCAAATGTCCTGCCCCAGCTTGGAGTTGCACATGGTAAAAGTTTGCCTGAACCGCCGTTACGGTTCCCTGGCAGTTCTCTGGGACTAAGCCACCACTCATGTCGCCGGACAACGTACCCATAATACGTAGTGGCCCTCCGGTTGGGCGATCGCCTTTTCTACCAAATACCCTTCCATCGTCAAACTATCAGGCACTTGCTCCATGGGTTCCCCCGCATCGAGCCACACTTCGAGCAGGGCATTGGCGGCCATTTTCTTGAGTTGTAACTTTGTGCGCACAAAATTAATCGGGCAGGGAGTCCCCCGCAAATCTAACCGTGCGTCTGCCTCTAATGTTTGCGGATTGCTCATTTGTTATGGAATAGGTTCCCCAATAACCCTTCAAAACCACCTTTGCTGTGTTCGGTTCCCTTTAATTTCGCCAGTTGGTGCAACAGTTCTTTTTCCTCTCGACTTACTTTCGTCGGAATCACGACTTTTACCGTGATTAGATGATCACCACGGCTCACTGGATTACCCAGTTTAGGCACCCCTTTTCCTTCCAACGTAAGCACTTTATTGGGCTGTAAACCAGCGGGAATCGTCAAATCTTCTGTACCATCAACGGTTTTAACCTTTACCGTATCCCCAAGAATTGCCTGGAGATAGCTAATTTCAATTTCCGAGAGGATATTAGTACCGTCGCGACGAAACTCTTTATCCGCATTGACGGCTAAGTAAACGTAAAGATCCCCAGGGGGGCCACCTTTAACGCCAGCATCGCCTTCCCGTGATACCCGCAGCCGTGTGCCACTATCAACCCCGGCAGGAATCGTGATTTTGAGCTTTTTCGTTTCTTGTTTGCGACCAGCACCACCACAGGATTCACACTTCTCGGCGATCACTTGCCCTTCCCCATTACAGGTCGGACAGACGGAAACCTGGGCAAAACTACCAAAGGGAGTGCGGGTCGCCCGCCGAACTTGGCCAGTGCCATTACAAGTGCTGCAGGTATTTGCCGAAGTACCAGCCTTTGCTCCAGAGCCACTGCACGTTTTACAGGTCTCTAGGTGGGGAATACGGATTTCCTTTTCGCCCCCAAAAATCGCTTCTTTAAAGTCGAGCTTTAGGTCTAGGCGGAGATCATCGCCCCGCATCGGCCCACTGCGTCGGCGGCCGCCCCCGGTGGCACCAGTGCCCATACCACCAAACCCACTGAAAATAGTCTCAAAAATATCAGCAAAGCCGCCCATGTCGCCATAGTCAGCCCCAGCAGCACCTGCCCCAGAGACACCAGCTTCACCAAAGCGATCATAACGGGCTCGGGTTTCTGGTTCCGAGAGGACTTCGTAGGCGCGATTAATTTCTTTAAATTTTTCTTCGGCCCCAGGGTCTTTATTCACATCTGGGTGATATTGACGAGCTAGACGACGATAAGCCCGCTTGAGTTCATCTTTCCCACAATCACGGGAGACACCAAGAATTTCGTAAAAGTCGCCTGCCATAAACCTTTTCTAATAACGAGCACAATCTAGCCTTTACCAATCTTAACTTGAACTGGGAAAACCTGAAAAGTGTTATGGGGAATAGATGTGTTATCTGGGTCAAGGTTTAGCCATAACCCAATCAATCAATGGTTTCATAATCCCCAGTAATATTGCCTTCGCCATTTTCAATGACAACACCAGCTTCGGTGGGAAATTCAATTAAATCATCGTCGGCAGTGGTTGGCACAGGGGTCACTGAGATAGGGCGATAGATCGGTGTATCGCCTTCGCGGTCATAGAGTTTTGAGCCAATGGCCAGGAGTGCTGTCTTAAAGTCTTCGAGTAGACGGCGAATTTCTGCGGTCGAGAAGGAACGGTCGGTAAAGGATTGTTCTAAAACAGCGCGTTTTTGGATTAGTTGGGTTTTAACTTCATTGGTTAACAATTCGCTATTTTCTCGCAGGGTGGCATCAAGGCTGTAGAAGAGGCTATCGGCTTGGTTTTGGAGGTCAACTACTTGGAGACGTTGGCGGTCTTGTTCGGCGTATTTTGCGGCTTCGGCGCGCATTGCTTCGATTTCAGCGGGGTCAAGGCCACCGGTATTGGTGATTTTAATGCCCTGTTCTTTGCCGGTACCGCGATCCTGGGCGGACACCTGCAAAATACCGTTGACATCGATTTCGAAACTAACTTCAATTTGAGGCAAGCCCCGGGGAGCAGGGGGAATCCCTGTGAGCAGAAATTTTCCTAGACTTTTATTGTCTTTTGCGAGGGCGCGCTCACCTTGCAGAACATGGATTTCTACAGAGGTTTGGCCGTCGGTGGCGGTGGAAAAAACTTGGGAATTGTTGGTTGGCAGGGTGGTGTTGCGGTCAATGATTTTGGTAAAGACTTCGCCGAGGGTTTCGATGCCGAGGGAAATGGGGGTGACATCAAGGAGGAGAACGTCTTTCACTTCACCGTTTAGGACCCCAGCTTGGATCGCGGCCCCAATGGCGATCGCCTCGTCAGGATTTACAGAACGATCAATTTGTTTGCCATGGAAAAAACCTTGAATCGCCTGCTGGACTGCGGGGATGCGCGTGGAGCCCCCCACCAAAATAATCCGATCAATATTATCGACCGTTAATTCTGCATCTTTTAGGGCTTGTTCTACGGGGCGGAGGGTCGCCTCAATGTAATCTTTGGCTAATTCCTCAAACTTCGAGCGACTCAAATCAATTTCAAAATGCTTAGGGCCAGTGTCATCAGCCGTGATAAACGGCAAATTAATGGATGTCGTAATGGTACTAGACAACTCAATCTTGGCCTTTTCTGCCGCTTCCCGGAGCCGTTGGAGGGCCATCTTATCGCTACTTAGATCAATGCCTTCGAGTTGCTGAAACCGTTCAACCATCCATTCCACAATGGCGTTGTCGAAATCATCACCACCCAGTTGATTGTTTCCAGAGGTCGCCTTGACCTCAAACACCCCGTCTCCCAACTGCAGGATGGAAACATCGAAGGTGCCGCCCCCAAGGTCAAATACGAGGATAAATTGTTCTTGGTCTTGTTTGTCTAGGCCATAGGCAAGGGCTGCAGCGGTCGGTTCATTGATAATTCGCAGCACTTCAAGACCGGCGATCGTTCCGGCATCTTTGGTGGCTTGACGTTGGGCATCGGTAAAATAGGCTGGCACGGTGATGACAGCTTGAAAAACTTCCTCCCCTAAAAATGCCTCTGCATCGGCCTTGAGCTTTTGGAGCACCATGGCTGAAATTTCTTGGGGCGTAAAAACCTGTTTCCGCACCGCGACATCAACGGTATCGTCCTTTCCTTTAACACATTTGTAAGGAACCCGACGGCGTTCTTGTTCCGTATCATCCCAGCGACGGCCAATGAACCGCTTAATACTATAGACTGTGTTTTCGGCATTGGTTACGCTCTGGCGTTTTGCCAATTGACCCACGAGACGAATATCGCTTTTGCCAAAACCGACAATACTTGGCGTAGTCCGTGCCCCTTCTGCGTTGGTAATGACAAGGGGATTACCGCCCTCAAGGACGGAAACACAGCTATTGGTAGTGCCAAGATCGATGCCAATTACTTTGCCCATGGTTCGCGGCCGAAAGACGATAAGGATTTTTTCAATACTACTGAAGATTTTGTCTGGGGCCAGGAACTACAACAGTTTAGTCTATAGGCCCCATCGCAAAAATTGGGTTTAACCCTTAACTTTCACTGGTGCTGGTTTCACCGCTGGGGGGTTCTTCGGGCGCGGCGGCAACCTTAACCATGGCATGGCGTAACACCATATCTCCTAAAAGATAGCCACGCACGACCTGCTCAATCACAGTGCCTTCTGGGTGCTCACTGGTGGGTTCTTGGAAGATCGCCTCGTGGAAATTGGGATCAAATTCTTCTCCCTCTGGACGCATGGCAGAGACACCAATTTTCTTCAATCCATCGACAAGTTGTTTATAAACCCCTTGATAGCTTTTGTGGATTGTCATTTCGCCATCGGTGGAGGGCTTGATCTGCAATCTAGCCCGCTCAAAGTTGTCAACGGCACCCAAGATTTCATTGACGGTATTGCACTTGATCCGCAATTCCATTTCTTCTTTTTCTTTGCTGGTGCGCTTGCGGAAATTTTCAAAATCGGCGGCAATCCGCATATATTGGCTTTTGAAATTTTCGGTTTGTTGACTTTGGGTACTGAGCTGTTGGCGCAGGGTACTGACCTCCTGCTGGAGAGCGGCAATGACAGCTTCTAGTTCGGCACCATCGAGGGGCGTGTCATCGACCTCCTGGTCAGGGGCTTGATCTGCCGTATCGGTGTTTGTTTCTCCTTGAGCTTCGATCGTTGTGGCATCCTCCCCAAGGTTAGACTCGATGGTTGTCTCGGGGGCCTCGTCGGAAACAGACTCGGGCGTGCTTCCTGGATCAATTGGGCTATCAAGATTTTTCGCGTCTTCTACCATGGTTGCTTGAACTAGTTGTTTTAGGATTGGCTATTGGGTTATATCGATGTTTTTAGTCGTTTCTATCCTAGTAGTGATGGTGGGCGATCGCCTAACCTAGAGTAAAAACATCAAATATAGGTCTTTTAACATTACCAAATGTAACATTGTCCCCTATGGATCCCGTCTTTCCCAGGTAAAAAGAATAAAACTTCAAGCAACCGCTATATTAGGAAGAAACAACCCTGGCATCGTAACCGACACAGACAGTTGCCATTATTAAGCCCCGACCGATCCCCTTGATCCCAAAAAGCAGATTCTTTCTGCTACATTCAGCATTGAACTACGAATCATCATATTGCCAACAACTATCCTGCTTTTCTTTTTTGCCTAGTCTGCCGTCATTTGCCAATGCTGTCTGGTTTTTCCTATGACCCACTCTTCCCTTCCCAAACGGACAAGAGCCCTTGCCCTCCGCAATGATTTCTCTCCTTTCGGCAACAAGCTCATTCAACAGGGAGTTGTAGACCATCAACAGATGGAAAAAGCCCTCGTTGAAACCCGGCGTAGTGGACGCCCCCTCACGGCCATTGTCGAAGAACTAACCGGGAAAGCCCTGTCCCCTGAGCTAGTCCGACAGTACAAAAAACATCATCTCTTTGAACTGAAGATCCTCTACGGTCTCAATTCCATTGACCCAGAAGTTCAAAAAATTGACATCGATCAGATGGGCGAGTTGATCAATTCCCTCGTGCCCGTAGAATTATGTCGCCGCCATCGTCTCCTCCCGATCCGGCGGGTTCAAGATGAAGTGATTGTGGCGATGGTAGAGCCCGATAACCTAGCCGCCCAAGATGATTTAAACCGTCTTTTTCGCCTGCAAAATCTGACGTTACGGCGCATCGTGATCACAGAAGACGACTATCGTCAGGTTCTAGATGGCTATTTAGAACAGCAAGTCCAGATTCAAATCCAACAGCAGGAACAAGCAGCCAAGGCCGCCGAAGCAGCAGAACTGAAAAAAGCAGTTGATATCGAAGATCTTGATCTCGGTGTAGCCGGGGAATTAGACGAGCAGGAAGAAGAAAGCGCTGACCTGATGAATGAAAATCAGGCTAGCTCTGCTCCGGTGATCAAACTTGTCAATAAAGTGCTACTTAAAGCTCTCCAGGAAGGGGCCTCAGATATTCACATCGAACCCCAAGAAAATGATCTGCGGATTCGTTTCCGTAAAGATGGGGTTCTGCAATATGCTTTTGATCCGCTGCCCAAACGGATTGTGCCAGCGGTGACGGCCCGATTCAAAATTATGGCGGACCTAGACATTGCCGAACGTCGTTCGCCTCAGGATGGTCGGATTCGGCGGGTGTTTAAGGGGCGCAAGGTGGACTTTCGGGTCAATAGCCTACCCAGTCGCTACGGCGAAAAAATTGTTTTACGGATTCTCGATAATTCTTCAACCCAGTTGGGCTTGGATTTGTTAATTACCAACCAAGATATTCTGGGGCAGGTGCGGGAAATGGCCCAGCGGCCATTTGGTCTAATTTTGGTGACGGGGCCAACAGGCTCAGGAAAATCAACAACTTTGTATTCAATTCTGGCGGAGCGCAACGAGCCGGGCATCAACATCAGTACCGCAGAAGACCCCATTGAATATACTTTGCCGGGCATTACCCAGGTGCAGGTCATCCGGGAAAAGGGGATGGATTTTGCGTCAATTTTGCGGGCATTTTTGCGGCAGGATCCAGATGTCATTCTTGTGGGAGAAACCCGGGATAAGGAAACGGCAAAAACAGCCATTGAGGCAGCTTTAACGGGGCACTTGGTACTAACGACTCTCCACACCAATGATGCTCCAGGGGCGATCGCCCGTCTAGATGAGATGGGAGTTGAACCCTTTATGATTTCCGGGTCACTCCTGGGAGTTCTGGCCCAGCGCTTGATGCGACGGGTTTGTGGGGAATGCCGCATCCCCTATCAGCCCACAGTGGAAGAGCTGGCACGCTACGGCCTTTCCAGTAATGATCGCCATCCTTTAACGGTGTACCGGGCCAATACCCTGACGCCAGAGCAAATCCAAATGGCCAAAGAAGCCGGCAGTCTCTGTCCTAAATGTGGCGGCGGCGGCTACAAAGGCCGGGTGGGGGTCTATGAGTTTATGCAAAATAGTGAAGAAATTGAACGGTTGATTAATACCGGGGCCACCACGGACATGATCAAAGAAGTGGCAGTGCAAGAGGGCATGTTGAGTATCTTGGCCTACAGTTTGGAGTTGGTCAAAGAAGGCCATACAACCTTTGAAGAGGTAGACCGCGTTACCTTTACGGATTCTGGCCTTGAGGCAGAACTAAAGGCGAAACGAAAAACGGGCCTGGTTTGTGACACCTGTAATGCTGAGTTGCAGCCGGATTGGCTAGATTGTCCCTACTGTATGACGCCCCGCTTTAGTTAAGACTCTTCACTCTCTGTTCCCTGGCGATCGCCTTTTGGGCAGAATAATGGCAGCGACAATCTTTCACCCCAACTTTTTTCTTTCCTATCCCAGGCGATCGCCCAAGGAGTAACAAGCCAATGGATTACATGATCGAAGACCTCATGGAGCAACTCGTAGAAATGGGCGGCTCCGATATGCACATCCAGGCCGGTGCCCCCGTTTATTTCCGAGTCAGTGGGAAACTTGGCCCCATTAATGACGAGCCCCTCTCCGCCCAAGATGCCCAAAAGCTCATCTTCAGTATGCTCAACAACACCCAACGCAAAGACCTAGAGCAAAATTGGGAACTAGACTGTTCCTATGGCGTGAAAGGACTCGCGCGCTTCCGGGTCAATGTCTACAAAGAACGGGGCTGTTATGCCGCTTGCCTGCGGGCCTTGTCCTCGAAAATTCCCAACTTTGATCAACTCGGTTTACCCGATATTGTGCGGGAAATGGCCGAGCGTCCCCGGGGCTTGGTGCTGGTTACGGGCCAAACGGGTTCTGGGAAAACCACCACCATGGCTGCGATGTTGGATTTGATCAACCGCACCCGTGCCGAACATATCCTCACCGTCGAAGACCCCATCGAATACGTTTTTCCAAACCACAAAAGCCTCTTCCACCAACGGCAAAAGGGAGAAGACACCAAAAGCTTTGCCAATGCGCTCCGGGCCGCGCTCCGGGAAGATCCAGACATCATCCTCGTCGGGGAAATGCGAGACCTCGAAACCATCTCCTTGGCTATCTCCGCCGCTGAAACCGGGCACCTCGTCTTCGGGACGCTCCACACCAACTCCGCCGCCAGCACCATCGACCGGATGTTAGACGTGTTCCCGCCGATTCAACAGCCCCAAATTCGGGCGATGCTTTCCAACTCTCTCTTGGCTGTTTTTAGTCAATGTCTGGTGAAAAAAGCGAATCCGAAACCCGGTGAATTCGGGCGCTCTATGGCCCAAGAAATTATGGTTGTCACCCCGGCGATCGCCAACCTGATTCGTGAAGGAAAAAGCGCCCAGGTTTACTCAGCAATCCAAACGGGGATGAAACTCGGCATGCAAACCATGGAGCAAGCCCTGGCGGGTTTAGTGGCCACAGGCACCGTTACCTTTGAAGAAGCCCTGTCGAAGAGTGGTAAACCCGATGAACTACAACGACTCGTTGGGGGAGCCTTGGGGGCTAGCCCAACCGCAAAACGTCGCTAAATAAATATTGTCAGTTAAGCTGGCAAGAGCACCCTTTATTCCATTTTTCCCAGTGAACGAAAGCCATGGCACAGTATGTCGCACAAGTTGTTGATCGCAACGGTCAAAAGCTAAAAGAAAAAATCGAAGCCAATTCCCCCGAACAAGCCCGCACCATGCTAGCGACGCGCTATCCAGAAGTGGGCAAGATCATGAAGCCGGGGGAAATCGATCTCTCGTTTTTAGAAGAGGCCCTCGCGAAAGTTTCCATCAAAGATAAAGCCGTATTTTCGCGACAATTTGCGGTGATGATCAATGCTGGGGTGGCGATCGTTCGTTGTCTAAGCATCTTGGGAGAAAACCACTCCAACATCAAGATGCGTAAAGCCCTCACTGCCATCAAGGCCGAAGTTCAGCAGGGGGTGAATCTTTCCGACGCGATGCGGCCCCACGAAGAATGCTTCGATACCCTGTATGTCAGCATGGTAGAAGCCGGTGAAATTGGTGGGGTGCTCGATGAAGTCCTGAACCGTTTGGCGAAGGTACTCGAAGACATGGCCAAACTGGAAAACCAAATCAAATCAGCCATGACCTATCCAATGGCCGTGGCATTTTTGGCGGTGGCGGTGTTCTTTGGGATGACCGTCTTTTTGATTCCGGTTTTTGCCGATATTTTTGAAAGTATTGGCACAGAACTGCCGGCTTTAACGATCATCATGATGGGGATCAGTAACTTTCTGCGGACTAGCGAAGGGTTATTGCCAATGCCTTTTGGGAATGTGCTCCTGATGATTATTGGTGCCAACATTCTCTTTTTTGCGATCCGCCGTTATTACAACACCGAAATGGGGCGGTGGCAAATCGATTCTTTGTTACTCAAGTTGCCTCTGTTTGGGGATTTGCTCCGGAAAAATGCGGTGGCTCGGTTCTGTCGGATCTTCGGGACATTAACCCGGTCTGGGGTACCGATCCTCAATTCCTTTGATATTGTCGGGGCAACGGCGGGGAATGTGGTCATTGCCAAGGCGATTAATGATGCCAAGTCTGAAATTCAAGAAGGGGGGATGTTAAGTGTTGCCCTCGATCGCGACCGGGTTTTTCCGATCCTTGCGATTCAAATGATGACCATTGGTGAGGAAACAGGGGAATTAGATAGCATGATGATGAAGGTGGCAGATTTCTACGAAGATGAAGTAGAGCAGACGGTGAAGGCGCTGACCAGTATTTTAGAACCAGCGATGATGGTGATTATTGCGGCGATGGTTGGTGTTATTTTGCTCTCGATGTATCTGCCGATGTTTAAGGTATTTGAAGATTTGGGTTAGAGCAAACGATGACTGGACAGCAAAGTCAGTATGAAACGCTTTTAGCGGCCTACAGTGATCGACAAACGGCGATCGCCTTACTGAAGCAACATCGCCCTTACCTTTCTTTGGTGCCCAGTGTCCGGCGTCCTGAGGGAAGTTTAATTGTGATGCCGCTGCCGGTGATGCGCCACCTCAGCAGAAATGAACAGCATTCCACTCCAAAAACCTTGATTTTGCCCTGTGATCTGGCGATTTTGACCTGTGATCCGGAGTGGCAAATTAAGCTAGATGCCGAAATTATGGTGTTTATTCATCGGCCTGGGGAAACTTTTTCAGAGCTATTGCTGCGCTGGCGTCATACCCAGGTTTACCTTGATCAAGATTACGAGTGGTTATTGCCAGAGTCGGAGGCCCACATGATCAGTAATCTTCCGGCCCAAATTCACCCTCTGTTTGTGGTGTTCCCGACAACCCCTGAGCACATTATTAAGGGACTTACGGGGGCGCATCTCCCCTTTGTTCTGGGGGAATCACCGTTTCCTGAACCGGAGTCTGTACCTGAGGTTTTCGTCACAGAGCATTAATGGCTGAGAAATTCGGCAATGGCTTGGGCGATCGCCTTTGTGCCCGTTTTATCGATGGGTTGATTGCCTTGGGGCGGTTGGGGTGATTCCCGAAGAAAATCCCAATCACCCTGGGCAAATTGCTCTGGATCTAAAATTTGGTGGTAGCCATATTGTTGGAGGTTTTTAATTAAAATTGGCCCTTCGGCAAAATCATCCCTAGGCAAGGTCACAACGGGAAGATCAAGGCGCAGGGCTTCGGCGTAGGTACTAAAGCCCGGTTTGGAAATAATGCGATCGCACAGGGGCATGAAGTCAACGGGGCGGTATTGGGTCTCAGTAATTTTGCGGAGATTTGCTAAATCGGGGGCGTTCCGGTCGAAGCTAATAAATTGATAATCAGGAAATTGCGCCAAGGCTTCATAGGGCATTCCGGCAAAACCGAGGCCGCCAAAACTGAGAAGAATAGTTTTTTCCTTGGGATGAGTTAATTGAAATTTTTCCCGTAGGATTGCTAGATCATATTGCGGATCGCCGCCCGTCAGTCCCACATTGGTAACGTTTGCAAAATTCTCCATGGGTTCGTGCAGCGGTAAACGAAACAGGCGATCGCCTTCACGATAAAGCTCTGTAATCCAATCGGCTTCGGGAATAAATTCTCCACCCCAAGCACGGTAAATAAAATCCCAACCAAAATTTCCCATACACCAACAGGGAATCTCCGCACCATGGGCAATGGGAATCGCCAGGGGCGGCAAATCAGCTAAAACCAATTGGGCGCGGTTCAACCGTAAAAAGTCCACTTCACCCGCAATAATCCGGGGCGATCGCCGACGAATTTCCCGCAATTTCTCTAGGGTCGCGTCGTAGTCCATGGAGAAACTGTCCGCCTGAATCACCCCCACATCCAAGCGTTTTGGCCGTTGAATAAAATCCCCTTTGACATAACTGCGAATCAAGCAGTGGGGCGCTGTCGTCACAAAAATCAGCAATACATCGGGCAGTAATTTCTGTACCTGGGTCGCCACCGAAGCCACCCGCACCACATGGCCAAACCCATGACTCGTAATCGCCAAATACAAAACAGGACGCATAGAACCTTCCGCAATCGTTGAAAACTATTAGACCATGGGGGGCTGGGTTAAACCTTTTAGGGAAGTCTGAAGCTGATCATCCGTGAGATTTTTTCCCTGAACCAAGACATAAAAGCCCCCTAAACCCATAGGATCGATCAACTGATGGAGGGCATCCCGGCGGCGAAACAGAGTCATCACATCGGTAGGATTTTGGGATAAAGCATTGAGGCGATCGCCTAACCCTAAAGCCATCAAAAAAAGTCCCTGTTGCGTTAAACCTAAAGTTGCTAATCCTAGAGATTCGCCATAGTTTTGGAGGCTGGTAAAATCCACATGGGCTGTTAGATCCTGCTCGCCTAAATTAGCGTAGGGATTATCGTGGCGACGGTGCTGAAAATAACATTGCAAAGTGCCCTGAGACCGTTGGGGATGATAATATTTTTTCGCTGGATAGCCATAGTCAATGGTGAGAATATAACCGGTTTTTAGTTTGGTCTGTAGCTGCTCTAACCAACTCAGCATCTCTAGATTAACTTCTGTGCGATAACCATCAGGATAATTAGAGAAATCAATATTTAAGTGATCAAAATAAGCTTGAATCTCTGGTGTAGATAGAGAATCCTTCACTTCTTCCAATGTATTTTGAGCGGGATTATATTGAACGTAAATCTCCTGATGTTTCCCGGCATTCACTGTGACTAAATGTACCGGAAAGGCATCAAGCAATTCATTAGAAATAAAACAGCCTTGAATACTATTTTCTGGCAACTCTGACCAATCGCACCATTGAATTTTGCAATAGGAAAACCCCGCTAATTTTTCCTGTTGTTGCTGGCGGAGAGCCGGGGATTTTTCAATAATATAATATTTAATTTCTTCAAGTTCTTTTGGATAATGCTGCTGGAGGTAAAACAAAATATCCTTCGCCAAATCGCCCTTGCCTGCTCCCATTTCGACGATCTGAAACGGCGATCGCCCCAAAATTTGTTTCATTTGGAGCAACTGTTCTGCCAATAATTCCCCAAAGTCTGGGCCGAGGGATGTGGCCGTAAAGAAATCTCCCTGGGCACCGATCGCCACTTTCCCGCTACTGTAGTAACCTGCCGTGGGATGATAGAGCGCCAATTCCATAAACTCTGCAAAGGTGAGGCGCTGGTGCGGTGCGGTCTGGAGTTTTTCCTGGAGGATCGCCAAAAGGGGAGAAGCCATGGACAAGTCCGTTAAAATGATGTGCGATTAGTGTATGCTGCCGCCTTTTTGAGGTGCAACCTTTTACCTGTGAAGTCTTCTATCTCTCCCACTGCCCCGCGACCGTCATTTCTTGCTTCCCTATGGCAATTTTCCCGACCCCATACGATTATCGGCACGAGTCTGAGTGTTTGGGCCTTGGCGCTGTTGGCGGTGACCCCTGAAACATTTTCCTGGGGCTATGGTCAGTCGGTGCTTGGTGCTTGGCTCGCTTGTCTGGCGGGCAATGTCTTTATTGTCGGCCTCAATCAACTGACGGACATTGACATTGACAAAATTAATAAACCCCATTTACCAGTGGCGGCGGGACATTTTTCTCGAAAAACAGGTTGGGGTATTGTCTGGTTTTGCGGAGCTTTAGCGCTGATTTTGAGTGCTTTTAGTGGTTTATGGCTTGGGGTGACGGTGTGGGGGAGCTTGGCCATCGGGACAATGTATTCTCTGCCCCCAGTGCGCCTGAAACGGTTTCCCCTACTCGCAGCGATGTGTATTTTTACGGTGCGGGGTGTGGTGGTGAACCTTGGCCTTTTTGCCCATTTTCAGACGATGTTACAGAACCCAGTGGTGATTACGCCGACGGTATGGCTGTTGACGGGGTTTATTATTGTGTTTACGGTGGCGATCGCCATTTTCAAAGACGTACCGGATCTAGAGGGCGATCGCCAATATCAAATCACAACCTTTACAATTTTGTTGGGTAAAAAACGGATTTTTCAGCTTTCGTTGGGGATTATTTTTGCTTGCTACGCCGGTATGATTGTCGGTGAAATAACGATGACCACCAGTTTGAATCAACTGCTATTTATTGGGTGTCACATTATCCTGGGTGCTCTGCTGTGGTGGCGTAGTCGTCAGATTGATCTTGAATCGAAAAAATCCATTGCCAGCTTTTATCAATTTATTTGGAAACTCTTCTTTCTGGAATATCTTTTGTTTCCCCTCGCCCATTGGCTTTAAAATCATTGTTGTTTTAGCCAGTTTTTAATCAAGGCGATCGCCTCTATTTTGTCTTGGACTTTAACCATTTGTGATTGGGGAATTTTTTGGGCAAACAATAGCGCTTGGTGGGAGCCTTGATCGGCTGAAACAATTAACGTAGGTGCAGTTAGCTGAGACAATTCAGAGTTTAGATATTCTGCCTGAATTTCACTGGGATGCCGCTGAAACAAAAGTCGCCGACTGGCCGGATATTTAAGCAACTGTTGTCGATAGTTAAGAAGTTTTTGAATCTTTTGACCGAGGCCAATTAGCTTACCTAGGGGGTAGAGTAATTTAAGTCCCCAAGGCAAAATTGGAATTGGTAATAATAAGCATTTTTCAAGGAAATAACCAGCATTATTGGGGGCTTCAAAACCGATGGGAGAAAGTAAGACCAAACCTTGAATTTGTTGAGGATTGTTCAGGGCGTAACGAGTGGCGACCCAAGCCCCAAGGGAATCTCCCACAAAATATATTTTCTTAAGATTTAACTGACTAAAAAATTCCGCTAAAATTTCACTTTGCCATTGAATAGACTGGGACGAAACTGCTGGATCAGAATCCCCAAACCCCAACAAATCCGGCGCAAAGCATTGATAATCTGGCCCTAAATTTTCAAAAAAATCTAACCACTGACTACCGTCGCTATATTCCCGGTGAATAAAGGCGATCGCCTTTCCTTCTCCTGTTTCTCGCCAAAAAATCTGGCCTTGATTTAAACGTAGGCGTCCATTCCGAACAACACATCCCATAAATATTTTTTGATAATCTTTAGCGAGGGTTTTTGAGCGATCAACTTTTGCGTGGATAAATTCTCCAGAAACGATGGATTGGCTTAACCTTTCATTTGTTGCTTTTTCTCTTTTTTGAGATCTCGCTTGCTGGCCGCTTCAATTTCGGCATCCATGAGGGTCTTACCCGTAGCCGCGAGATAAACGTCATCCAAACTAGGCCGCGCTTGACTCAAGCTAAAAATGGGCAGTCCAGCCGCTTGAATGCTTTGCTCAATGGTGCTCAGGTGATTGCCCTGGCGACTCACCACCAGATTCAAAGAATTCCCTTGGGAGCCATTAATAATCACGCTCTCAACAAAATCCAAGGCCGATACCACTTCTTTCGCTTGTTCGGCATTCTGGGCAGAGGTAAATTCTTCGATGCGTAACGTAATGCGATCGCCACCCACTTTATCCTTGAGTTCGTTGGGGGTGCCGTTGGCGATGACTTTGCCCTGATCAATGATCGCGACACTATCGGCGAGGGCATCAATTTCTTCAAGATAATGGCTGGTGATAATGACCGTTGTGCCCGCTGCCCGCAGTTGCCGCAGAAAGTCCCAAACTGCAACGCGACTTTCGATATCGAGGCCCACCGTCGGCTCGTCTAGAACCAACACATCTGGCTGATGGAGCAGACCTGCCGCCAAATCCAAGCGTTTGCGCAAACCACCGGAGTAAGTGCCTGTTTTCTGGTCAGCGTAATCGGTTAAACCTAGGGCATTAAGGAGTTGTTCCACCCGTTGGGGAATAAAGCTTTTCGGGAGATGGTAGAGGGCCGCCTGTAAATTCAGCAGTTCCCGCCCGGTAAGAATTTTGTCGATCGCCACTTCCTGGGCCACATAGCCGAGCCGTTGTCGCACTGCTTTCGGTTGGGTCAGAGCAGAAATACCGCAGACTTCGATCTGGCCTCCGTCCGGTTGGGCGAGGGTACAGAGACAGCGAATCGTCGTCGTTTTGCCTGCGCCGTTTGGCCCCAAAAGCCCAAATATTTTTCCTTGTTCCACCGTGAAGGAGACATCCTTTACCGCTTGGGTGGTGCCGTAGCTTTTCTGGAGGTGGTCAATGGCAACCGCAACAGTCATGGTCGGGGGAGTCCTCGCAATGGTTCGTCAAAATACTCAGTTGTGTATTGTATCGAAGTTCTTTACAATCCGTATTTTTCGCAGACTTGATCGCCAATAAATTGTACCCAGGGTTTGAAGACGGGAATCAGTTCTGCCCGACTCGCCGTTAAACAAGGAAAAGGGCGATCGCCATAATTTTTGCCGATTTCTAAAGGAAACATCGGGTTCGGTTCGAGGGGTTCAATGGCTCCCCCAGCCGCCTGGATAATCGCCCACACCGCCGCAATATCCCAAATTTTCGACGTCGCTTCCACTCCCCCTAGGGCCGCCCCCGAAGCCACGATTAAAACGTTATAGCTGGCAACCCCCATCAAGCGAATCTTACAAGGGAAATTCGGTTGAGCTGCCACCGCCGTACTGCGGGCACAGAGGTTAAAAATATGGTTTAGGCTCGGCTCGTCGTCGCTGGTCTGGAGCGGTTCGCCATTACAAAACGCCCCGGTCGGCCCCGTTAAACCGGAGTCTCCGTACCAATAGCCATGGAAGGATTGGCGCAACCAAGGGAAATGCACATAGCCAAAAACAGGGGTGCCTTTGTAGAGTAGCCCCAGGGAAATGCCCCAGATCGGAATGCCCCGCGTAAAATTCGTTGTGCCGTCAATGGGATCAATCACCCAACACCAATCATTTCCAGGCAAAATATGCGTTTTTTCTTCGCTGAGAATGCCATGGTCAGGGAAGGCTGTGGCGATCGCCTGACAAATTTCTCGATCAGACCACCGATCTGCTTCCGTCACCAAGCTACCATCGGCCTTGCGAACTGCCGTGAGCTTCCCAAATTTTTCCGTTAATTCTGCGCCAATCCGGTGACTTGTGTCCGCCGCAAAGGTCAAAATGTCCGTCCAAAATAATGCATCAACCATCGGTGTGCTAGATCCAGAAACGTTATCCCAGTCCAAAAAAGGCGATCGCCACTGAGTCAATCAATACCTCGTCTGGCTAAACAACCATAGCCCAAAACCCTGCAATCTCGCTATCTCTAGACAAAAAAATCCTCCCTCTAAAAAAGAAGGAGGCAAATTATCCTCTCTTTGAGGGAGGTGCCGAAGGCGGAGGGTGTTTCCCTTGAGGGGAGTTAGAGGGGTGTCTCCTTGAGGGAGGTGCCGAAGGCGGAGGGAGGGTATTCTCCAAAAGGGTGTTAGCGGACAGTACCAGCCAGTTGATCAACACGAATCGGCTTCATCAGATAGAGACTAATGAATTGGGTTGCGTTAGAGAGATAAGCAGGTAACTTCTTCAACAGCTTCACAGGCGCAGGCGCATCGCTGGCATCAATTTCCCGCAGTTTTTCGCCGTTCTTGACGCAGGTTTCTAAACGCTCGTAGAACTCAGGCTTTTCGACATCGAGAATGATCGGGAAAACCCGGCCAGCGGTGTTATTGGTTTCCCAAATCACTTCCTTGTCAAATTCCCGCGCATTCAAGCCGATGGACTCGTAGAAGCCATGGCGCTGGGTATCATTGAGGTACATCGTCGCAAAGACAGAGAGCAAGAAGAAACGGCACCATAACCGCGCTTTCCAGTCATTAAGGATATTGGGCTGGGTTTTCATCAGCGCATCAAAGAAATCCCCGTGACGGTTTTCGTCTTGGCACCAATTTTCAAAAAACTTGAAGATCGGATAAATGCGGTCTTCGGGGTTCTTTTCGAGGTGACGATAAATCTTGATGTAACGCCAGTACCCAATTTTTTCCGAAAGGTAGGTAGCGTAGAAAATAAATTTCGGCTTAAAGAAAGTATAGCTGCGGCTCTTGGTGAGGAAACCGAGGTCAAGGGACAGGTTAAAGTCCGTCATCGCTTTGTTGAGGAAACCAGCGTGGCGCGCTTCGTCCCGGGACATGAGATTAAACCCTTCAGCCAACAGGGGATTCTTGTCTTTGAGGCGACGGCCTAATTCTTTGTAGAGCAAGAAGCCGGAAAATTCAGCAGTACAGGAGCGCTCCAGGAACTCGATGAAGAGTTGCCGGGTTTCTCCTTGGATATGGTCGAAGGAGATATCAAAAGACTCATCCCGAACAAAGTGATGACGGTTGTAGTCCACGCGGAATTCTTCGATGATCGCTTCCATCTCTTCTTCGTTGACGGAAAGATCCATCTTCGCCATTTCATCGAAGTCGGTGGTGTAAAAGCGGGGAGTCAGGATAGTTTCCTTCGCCGGAACCTTCACGCCGGGGCGCAATTCCTCTACGCCAGCAGATTTGTTAACAGTGCTTACCATATCTGTAATGTTTATTGCTTCCGTTTTTTATGGGGATCAGTCTCTTTTTTGCCAAATATAACCGCGTGAGACTTGGGGTTTTGATTAGGTTACAGTCTAACAAGCTCTACACCAGGGTTTAAACCCTTTTTTGTGAATAGTTGATACACATTGTTACAAAATATTGCAAGATAAATCGCGAAATAAAGGCGATCGCCTTCTGGGATCGATGACCCAATGAGTACAATTAAATTGTAGAATTTGCGCCCTTAAAAGTTGTGATAAAGCCAAAATCACAGGATATCTGCCAAGTCCGCTGTGTTAATACGGATTTGGTGGCCCAAGCCAGTGAACAATTACCAGAGGGTGATTTACTCGAAGAAGCTCAGATTCTCTTTAACGCTTTAGCCGACAAATCCCGTCTCAAGATCCTGGCCGCTCTCAGTACAAGTGAAGAACTCTGCGTGTGTGACATTGCGGCTTTACTCAACATCAAAATTGCCACGACTTCCCATCACTTACGAAAATTACGCGATCTCAAAATCCTGAAATATCGGAATGAAGGGAAACTAGCCTATTACTCCCTCCGAGATCAACGGGTTGCTGAAATCCTGAGTCACGCCCTTAACAAACTTGCACAATAAAACAAATCAACTTCAACTTGATCTGCACTTATCGGCAAAAACATTCTAATATTAATTTGAATATCGAAATGTAAAACCAAGTCATGGATGATAATTGCTGTCAAGCTAAAGCTTGTGCGTTGTCGAAACTAAAGCAACAACAAGCAAAAGTACTTTGGGTCGTGTTGTTTATCAACGCAGCAATGTTTCTGGTCGAGTTTGGGGCTGGGATTCGAGCGGGTTCCCTCTCTTTAACTGGAGATTCTTTGGATATGTTGGGAGATGCCTTGGTCTATGCCAGCAGCCTGTATGTCATTAACAAGAGTGTGCAGGCCCAGGCTGGAGCCGCATTCCTTAAGGGAGTCATTATGTTTTTGTTTGCGGTTGCAGTGTTTGCAAGGGCAAGCTACCAATTGTTCGCAGGCGTTAGCCCGGAAGCTTCCATCATGGGCATGATTGGTATTGTCGCGTTATTCGCGAATTTACTCTGTCTACTGCTTTTGACACGTCATCGCAACGATAATCTCAATATGTCTTCTGTTTGGTTGTGTTCCCGCAATGACATCATTGCCAATACATCCGTGTTAATTGCTGCCGGATTGGTGTTTCTCACGAATTCTAATCTGCCAGATTTGTTGGTGGGTTTTCTCCTGACCTTTGTCTTCGCCAAATCAGCCAGTAAAGTTTTGTCGCAATCGTGGCGAGAAATGCAACAACAATAACTAGAAAAAAAAAAGGCTGATCCCACATCATGGCAGGATCAGCCTTTCTTAAAATCACTAACATTCACCCTTCAGGTGTTGGGTCATGCCTAGAACATTAGCGTTTTGCCATTTTCTTCGTTTCCACTTTGCGAAGACGGATAGATTCAGGCGTGACTTCTACGAGTTCCCCAGGGCCGATATATTCGAGGGCGCGCTCTAGGTTCATTTCCATGGGGGCTTGTAACTGAACTAGTTCATCACCACTGGCAGCCCGATGGTTCGTGAGCTGCTTCGCCTTACAAACGTTTAGCTCTAGATCTTGGGGACGGTTGTGCTCCCCGACAATCATGCCTTTGTAAACCTTAGTGCCTGGGGTAATGAAAAATTGACCGCGATCCTCAGCGTTCTTGAGGGCATAGAAGGTTGCTGTGCCTTCTTCAAAGGCAGTGATGACGCCGTTATAGCGAGTGTCAAAGTCGCCACAGAGGGGTCGATATTCCAAGAAACTATGGTTCATGATCCCAGCACCGCGCGTGATCCGGATAAATTCACCCCGGAAACCAATCAAACCACGGGCGGGTACCACAAATTCGAGTTGAGTCCGTCCACCTGCGCCAGCTTGCATATCTTGCATTTCCCCTTTGCGCTGACCGAGTCGTTCGATACAGCTACCCACCGCTTCTTCCGGGACATCGAGCACAAGGTATTCAAAGGGTTCACAGGGTTTGCCATTTACTTCGCGGTAAATCACCTTGGGCTGGGCCACTTGGAATTCGTAACCTTCCCGACGCATGGTTTCAATCAAAATACCCAGGTGCAGTTCACCCCGACCGGACACAGCAAAGCTATCGGCGGACTCGCCATCTTCGACCCGCAGGGCCACGTTGGTTTCGAGTTCTCTTTCGAGGCGATCGCGGATTTGGCGAGAGGTCACAAAAGAACCTTCCTGGCCCGCAAAGGGAGAATTATTTACAGAGAAGGTCATCTGTAATGTGGGTTCATCGACCTTGATCAGCGGTAAAGCTTGGGGATCTTCAGGGGACGTCACCGTTTCCCCAATATTGGCATCGGCAAACCCAGCAACAGCGACGATCATCCCGGCGGTTGCTTCTTCGAGTTCAACGCGATTTAAGCCTTCAAAGCCCATCAGTTTAGCCACTTTTGCCTTGGCAATGGTGCCATCTTCCTTGACCAGGGCTGCCTGTTGTCCCGCTTTAATCGTGCCGTTGTGGAGACGACCGATGACAATCCGGCCCAGGTAATCGGAGTAATCAAGGGTCGTAACCTGCAACTGGAGGGGCTTGTTAACATCTCCGGCTGGCGGGGGAACGTGCTGCAAAATCGCTTGGAAGAGGGGTTCCATATCTTCGTTGGTATCGTCGAGGGATTCCCGGGCGAAACCAGATAAACCAGAGGCATAGAGAGTGGTGAAGTCACATTGATCGTCATCGGCACCGAGTTCAACGAACAGATCAAAGACTTTATCAACGGCGGTTTCAGGATTGACGTTGGGGCGGTCGATTTTATTAACGACAACGATCGGGCGTAACCCTTTTTCGAGGGCTTTTTTCAAGACGAAACGGGTTTGGGGCATTGGGCCTTCGTTGGCATCGACGATCAAAATACAACCGTCTACCATGCCGAGGACGCGCTCTACCTCACCACCAAAGTCGGCGTGGCCAGGGGTATCAACAATATTGATCAGAATGTCGTTGTAACGGACGGCGGTATTTTTGGAAAGAATCGTAATACCCCGTTCCCGTTCGAGGTCATTGGAGTCCATCACGCAATCGGGGATGTCTTCGCCTTCTCGGAAAATGCCGGATTGATGTAAGAGAGCATCAACAAGGGTCGTTTTACCGTGGTCAACGTGGGCAATAATCGCGACGTTACGAATGGGAAGAGACATAAATTTTACGGATGGTTCCTAAGACCTGTAAATTTTTTTGACAATTTCTGCCCAATTGTAGCCTAATTATCATCTTTCTTAATATTTAAGTTGTGAAGTTTCGGCTATTGGACGGGCGAAAAATCCAGGGTAGCACCGTCACGGCCAAGATTTACGAGATAAATGTGCGGAAATGTTGAAGGGCGCCAGGCAATACTGGCCAACAGAGATAAAACTTTACCGCTGCCGTAATTCTTGGGGAACTTTGCTACCGTGAAATCAGCTTTTTGTCACGGTTATGGAAAATAGTCTGTTTTTTAAGGCTCCCTGGAGTCAAACTTTAATCACCATTACAACTCTTGTTTGCGTAGTGTTGTTGGCCATGGTGCTGCTGTTTTTGATTTTAGGACTCCAACAACAGAATCCTTATTTTTTGCTGTGGATTATTTTGCCCATCGGCATTGTGGTAATGACGGCATTATTTATGGTGCGAGGCTATCATCTGGACGGCGATCGCCTTTATGTTGAACGCTTGGGGTGGCGCACAGAAATCGCTTTAGAAAATCTAGAAAGTGCCACCTACGATCCCACCGCCATGGATGGTTCGTTACGACTGTTTGGTAATGGTGGTCTATTTGCCTTTACCGGAAAGTTTTGGAACAAAAAGTTGGGTCACTACAATGCCTATGCCACGGCGGTTCGGTTAGCAGTGGTTTTGAAATGGCCTAACCAGACCATTGTCGTCACCCCAGAGAAGCCTGAACAATTTGTCACCGCTATTCTCGGTCGTTAAATGCCGCCCACAAAACGCTGGGGACTCAAGATATTTTGGGGATCAAATTGCTGTTTAATGCGGCGCATCAACGGCAGGGCGTTACCTGGATAGCCCCAGGGTTCAAATTGCTGCTTGAGGCGATAGGGTGCGTCCATAATTGTGAAAAAACCGTGGTGAGCCTGACAAAAATCCCGGATGGCTCGGAATTGCCGGAGAAATTGATCATGGGGCAACGCAATGATACCTAGACCACTTTTGCAATGGATCCGGGCGATCGCCTGACCATTGGTTAGGGTCTCAATGTGTTGCAGCAAAGCCATACTTTGATGGGATAGAATGCCGACCTTGGCGACGACCATTTCCCCAAATAAAGCTTCCCGTAGTTGTTCCCACAGATCCAGGTGCTCCGGTTGGCTGACTAAATCCAGGTGCTGCCTGATAGCCTCTAACTCCTGCAGTTGTGCCGTAATACTCTCGCGGATCGCCTCAAAACGCAGCAGCAAGCCCCAGTCTTCTCCAGTTCCCCTTTGTAACCGTTGCAGAAGTTGTGGCGAAAGTAAATCTGCCGCCGCTGGCGTAAGTACAGAATTTAAAATTTGGCTCTGGGCCTGGCGTATTTGCGCGGACGACCCAAGTATTAAGATCGTTTGGGACTGCTCTTGAATCGGATAGAGGCGAAACGTTAATTCGGTAATCGTCGCCAAACTGCCATGGGAACCTGTGAGGAGCTTCATCAAATCATAGCCCGCCACATTTTTAACTACTTTTCCCCCGGCTTTTGCCAAGGTGCCATCGGCCCGGATCATGGTGATCCCCAGGAGTAAATCCCGCACACCACCGTAGCGTTGACGCAAGCTGCCGGTATCTGCCGTGGCTACAATCCCCCCTAGGGTTGCTTGGTTGGGGAAACTAGGATCGAGGGGGAGATACTGTTTATGGGGCCTGAGATGGTTTTGTAGTTCAGCAAAGGTGATCCCTGCTTCCACCGTAATGGTTAGATCATTAACGGCGTGATCCACGATGCGATTTAACTGCCGGGTGCTCACCAACCAATCTACTTTCGGAGTGAGTCCACCCCAGGCGAGCTTTGTGCCGTTACCGCAGGGGATAATCGTAATTTTTTCCCGGTGGGCTGTGCGGAAGATTTCCGTTAGGGCTGCGCGGGAGTGGGGCACAAGCAGAGCTTCGGGGCTTTGACGGCTGATCCGTTCCATCTGCCGATGCCAATGGGGATGACAATATTGCCACGCTTTTAGATCGATATTCTGGGTACCGGGATCAACCACCAAAGCCATGATTTTAGTCTTCTGGAGTTAAGGCGATCGCCTCAACTTTTGCCGTATTTTCTTCAACTTCGGTAATCGCCCACCGGAGCACATCACCCCGCTTTTCGAGCTCTGCTTCAATTTCCTTGGGCAAATCTGCCGGATTTTCCTGGAGATCAATTTCTGCGGTAATGAAGTGGGTTGTCATCGGCCCGTTCCTTAGTGAAAATTCTGTGTCCATTATCATACCAAGCAAAGGAAACGCCCCGTCTAGTCTCCCAACATATGCAAACGATAGAGGCTGGCATACAACCCATTTTGGGCGAGGAGTTGATCGTGGTTCCCCGTTTCGAGGATTTCTCCCTGCTTTAGGACAATGATTTTATCCACATCCCGGATGGTTGAGAGACGGTGGGCAATGATGATCGCCGTGCGGTCTTCGAGGAGTTGTTCTAGGGCCGACTGAATTAGCGCCTCTGTACCCACATCCAGACTTGCCGTCGCTTCATCGAGTACCAGAATTTTCGGATCCCGGATTGCGACCCGGGCAAAGGCCAACAGTTGTTTTTGACCCCCAGAAAGATTTGTACCCCGCTCCCGGAGGGCTGTGCGATACCCCTGGGGCAGTTCCTCAATGAGTTGATCGACGTTGGTCAGTACTGCGGCCTGCTTTACCGCCTCAAAGGGATACTCTTCCCCCAGGGTAATGTTGCGTTGAACATCCCCGGCAAAAAGAAAGCTTTCTTGGAGGATGACGCCAATGTGCCGCCGCAGATCTTCTTGGGGCAGATCACGAATGTCAATGCCATCAACGAGAATGCGTCCTTCACTAGGGTCATACAGACGACAGAGTAAACGAATGATTGAACTTTTGCCTGCTCCCGTTGGCCCCACAAGGGCGATTTTTTCACCGGGTTTGATCTTAAAATTCAGATTTTTCAGGACATATTCCCCAGGCTTGTAACCGAAGGAAACATTATCAAAAATAATTTCACCGGAGGCCGAATCCGAGAGATTTAGAGAAGTCGTTAAATGCTGTTGTTTATCTTGGATCTCGATGGGCTCCGACATCAATTCTGTCACCCGTTCGATGGCCGTTAGTCCCGACTGGAACATGGTGAATTTGTCGGCAAATTGGCGCAGGGGATTAAATAACCGCTGGGAATAGAGAATAAAGGCGGACAACACCCCAAAGCTCAGGGCATCCTGGAAAATCAGCCAGCCCCCCAACCAGAGCACTCCGGCGATCGCCACCAACGAAATCCATTCCAGGGTGGCAGAAACAGCCGAATCATGGAAGATTGTTTTGTTAACGGACAGACGATAGCGGTCATTAACCGTCCGGAATAACTCGGCATTCAGGGCCTCCCGGCGGAATAATTGCACGATATTGATCCCCGCAACGTTTTCCTGGAGCATCGCGTTCAGTTGGGATAGTTCTTCCCGGGCTTGGTAGTTGGCTTTGCGGTACTGCCCCTGGAAATAAACGATCAAAAAGGTGACGGGCAACAACATCAAAATGAGGAGCGTCGCTAGCTGCCATTGCAACAGGAAAACCGAAACAATAATCACGGCCAGGGAAATGACATCATTGATAATGCCGATCGCCCCACTGGCAAAAACATCACCCAGGGCTTCCACGTCATTGGTTAAACGGGTGACGAGCTTCCCGACGGGCATCCGGTCAAAGAAGCGAGAAGAAAGGGACGTGACGTGATCGAATAAATCCTGGCGGATGCCTGCGGTAATTTCCTGGCCCACTTTTTGGACGAGGTACCCTTGGATCGAGGTGAAGGCCAAGCGAATCACAATGGTGGCCAACAGAATCCAGATTAAACGGTTAATCCCTGCTGGAATGCTGAGATCGGCGAGGATGCCCCACACGGTTTCGCCCCGCAATAGGGAAACGGCCTGACCGACAACGAGGGGTTGCACCGCACCGGCGATCGCCAAAGGAATTAGCAAAACAATCGACACAACAAGGGTAATGAGATTTTTCTTGGCGTAGGGAAGGAGCTTCCCGGCCAGTTGCCAATCATTTTTCGGAACAGAAGAGGATGCGATCGCCATGGAAATTTTTCAAGAAATGCAGACATCTAGTATATCGATTGCTCACCATAGAGGTGGTTGATTTGGGCCTCACTGACCATTGTGGTGGGCTGATCGAACAGAATTTTGCCGCCCTTGAGACCAATTAGGCGATCGCAGTGGCTCCGGGCAAATTCCAGGGAGTGGAGGCTGACGACGAGGGTTTTTCCTTGGGTTTCACAAAGCTGCACCAGCAGATCCATCATTTCCCGACTTAATTGAGGATCAAGGCTAGAAATCGGTTCGTCTGCAAGGATCACCGCCGGATTTTGCACCAAGACCCGCGCCAAAGCAACCCGTTGTTTTTGTCCCCCCGATAGGTCGCTGGTTTTGGCAAAGAGTTTTTCGGGAATGCCCACCTGTTTTAAGACGGCTTCGGCCAAGGAACGCTCCTGGGGAAAGATCAGGGAAAACATTGCCTGGAGGAACGACCAACGCCCCAGATGACCCGCATTGACATTGTGAATGACGGCCAGACTCTCGACCAAATGAAGTTGTTGGTAAATGGTACCAAGCTGCCGTTGGATGCGTCGCCGTCCCCTTGGGGAGAGGGTTGCGATCGCTTCCCCCCAGATGAGCAATTGCCCTTGGGTTGGTTGTTGTTGACCATTGAGGAGACTAAGGAGCGTACTTTTGCCTGCGCCACTGGCCCCAATCAGACCCACCTTCTCACCGGGATAAATTTCAAAATTGAGTTCCGTCAGGGCCGCAACACCCCGGAAGTGACAAGAGAGCGATCGCCCCACAAAAATTGGTTCTGTCATCTGTTTTAATTACCCGTGGCAGAGAGCACGCTTGGTTTCGAGCCAGATAATGCCCTGCTGGATCGTGGTTGGACTCACGGCGGCTAGGTTATGGTGGTCGGCCCCAGGCACAGCTTGGAATTGCTTGGGTTCATTGGCGATCGCCCACAGTTGCGCCCCCATGGTACTGGGGACTGTTTCATCCAATTCCCCGTGGCAAAAGAAAATCGGTAGCTGGAGTTGGGTGATTTTAGCTGCTGAATTAAACCGCTGGTGTAAAAGGAAAGAGACGGGAAAAATCCGATAGAGGGGTTTGGTGGTAGACATGGCGAACATCGAGGTAAAGGTGCCCTCCAGAAATAAGCCACCCACCGGGTACCGCTGGGCCAATTCAATGGCGATCGCCCCGCCGAGGGAATGGCCGTGGATCGTCAACTGCTGGGCTGGGATCCCCTTAGTCTGGGTGAGAAAGGTATAGGCCGCCGCTGCATCTTCGTACACCTGGGATTCTTGGGGAAAGCCAGGACTGCTCTGGCCATAGCCCCGATAGTTAAAGGCCAAGACTGAATAGCCCGCTTGGTACCAGAGGGCGATCGCCTGGAAATTGTAAGCCGTTAACCCGCCATTCCCATGGAGAAATAGTAGCGTTTTGTCCCCCTTGTTCTGGGGTAGCCACCAGCCCGTTAATTGTTGCGTTGAAGTGACGGGGATCGTGATCGTTTCGTAGGGTAGAGCAAAATCCGATGGCACTGGATGCAAGGGTTGGGCTTGGGGTTCAAAAATAATCCGCCACTGCCCAAAAAAGAGATAACCACAGCCCCCCAGATAGAGTAATACCAGTCCAATTAATAGCCAGCCAACCATTATTCTCCTTGCCATACGCCACCTTTAAATCATAGGCAGATTCCCTGGGGGAGCCAAGGATTTAAGGACAGTTTTTCAATTGTCTGGGCACCTGATCAGGAAGCAGCGGCCCCTATGCCACAATGGAAAAGGAATTGTTTAACTTTATCCCTTAACCCAATCACAGGCGATCGCCCCTTTTCCTTGCAACCCATGCCCCAAGACGTACTCCTCGGCAAAAGTCTCCCGGAACTGACCCACTGGATCGAAACCACTGGTCAACCCGCCTACCGTGGCAAACAGCTCTACAATTGGCTCTACCAAAAAGGGATCCATGACCTGAGTGAAATCACCGTCTTTCCGAAGGCTTGGCGCGAACAAATGGGCACCTATCCCGTGGGGCGATCGCAGATCCACCACCAACGTACCGCCCCCGATGGCACCCGCAAATATCTCCTCCAACTCCACGATGGCTTAATTATTGAAACGGTCGGTATCCCCACCGAAAAACGCCTCACCGTCTGTGTTTCTTCCCAGGTGGGCTGTGCCATGGCCTGTGATTTTTGTGCCACTGGCAAAAGTGGTTTTACCCGGCATCTCCAGGCCCATGAAATCGTTGATCAAGTGCTCACTGTCCAAGAAGATTTCCAGCAACGGGTCAGCCATGTGGTGTTTATGGGTATGGGGGAACCCCTCGCCAACCTCGAACAGGTGCTTAAATCGATCCAAAGCCTGAACCAAGACATCGGTATTGGCCAGCGATCGCTGACAGTTTCTACCGTGGGCGTACCCGATCAGATCCGCACCCTTGCCCAGCAGAATCTGCAAATCACCCTAGCAGTAAGCCTCCACGCCCCGAACCAAGCCCTCCGGGAATCGATTATTCCCACTGCTGTCCATTATCCCATTGAGGAGCTGTTGGACGAATGCCGCGAGTACGTCGCCATCACCCATCGCCGCCTCAGTTTTGAATACATTTTGCTGGCGGGGGTAAATGATCTGCCCGACCATGCCGCCGAATTAGCCAAAAAACTGAAGGGGTTCCAAAGCCATGTGAATTTGATTCCCTACAATCCCATTACCGAAGTGCCTTTCCAGCGACCAGGGAAAAAACGGATCAATGTCTTTAAGCAAATCCTCCAGGATCACAAGATCGCGGTGAGCGTGCGTTATTCTAAGGGCTTGGAGGCGGATGCGGCCTGCGGTCAACTGCGATCAAACCTCCGACGATCTGCCCCGGCAACGGTAAAATAAAACAGCAAAAATCCACCCTTAACCCCCAGAATCTATGAATATTTTCGGGATTGGCCTGCCAGAAATGGCCCTCATTTTTATTATTGCTCTGTTAATCTTTGGCCCGAAAAAGTTGCCAGAGATTGGCCGGAGCCTTGGGAAAACGATCCGCAGTTTCCAGGATGCCTCCAACGAGTTCCAGGAAGAATTTAAGAAAGAAGCCGAAAAAATTGAAAAAACTGTTTCGATGCAGGCCCGCCTAGAGGAAGGGAACGGCGAAAAAGTCGAGGCCACGGAAGCGAAACCGGAAACCTCTGATCAAGAAACAAAAGCTGATACCCCATCTAGTTAGGGATTAACCGGGTTTGTCCTTGGTATCTTGTTTAAGCCCACTGACTGCCTGGGGTTTGACGGGGGCGATCGCCTAATAATTGTTGTTGAACGGCCTGTTGCAGATCCTGGCGGCGAATTTCAAGGCTCCCCTGGGCTTCGGTGAGGATCAAGCTATCAACGGCGGCCAGCGAAAATAACTGAAACAACAGGTGGGTGACGGGCAGAGGCACAGCAATTAGGGACGGATCGGCATTGCTGCCCTGGTGCTGTTGGGCGAGGGCGAGGCTTGAGAAGCCGTAAATAACGGTTTTGGTCTGCTGGGGATCGCTCTGTTGGGCAAGGGTCGTGATGAGCCAGTCCCCCTCTAAAGATTGACAAACATAGTATTCGAGGGATTGTAATTTTTGGGCGAAGGCTTTGAGGACTGGGGCGATCGCCTGGGCCATCACCTGGGGCATCTTGCCATCCTGGGGGGCTTGGTCAATGAGGATTTGCAGTTGTTGGTCTAAATTCATAGAACAATATCAAGGCGATCGCCAAAAAATACATTGGTCTCCCCATGATAAACCTTGGCCAACAGTAAACCTTTTAGGGAAAACTTTGCACTGGAGCCGGATGGGGGGCAGATGCCGCCGTGGGACACAGTTCTTGGTAAGTTTGTTCGAGCTGACTGATGTTGTTCTGCAAGGTGTAACGTTCTAACACCCGCTGCCTTGCCTTGTGACCCAGGATTGTAACTAATTCTGGTTGTTCGCGGAATAAGGGTAAAAGGGTTTTCAATTGTCCGGTGACCCCCTGGGTATCGAGGACAACCCCGGCTCCTTGGTTGAGTACTTCCCCATCGGCGCCGGCATCCGTGGCAATGCAGGCCAAACCGCAGGCCATTGCTTCGAGGAGTGATAAAGACAATCCTTCCACCAAAGAGGGCAACACAAACACATCTGCCGCCCGGAGGAGGTCAATCCGCTGGGTTTCATCGCCGACGAACCCAAGCCAGCGGACCCCTTGATCTTCGGTGTAAAGCAATTCCAGGGAAGCCTTGAGAGGGCCATCACCGACCATTAACAGCACACAATCTTCCCCCATATTGGCCAATCGCCAAGCCTTGAGGAGGGCTTCTACATTTTTTTCGGGGGCAATGCGGCCTTGGTAAATGAATACCCGTTTCGCTTGGAAGGTATGGCGGTAGGCACTGAGGGCCGGGGCATATTTTTGTTCATCGACGCCATTGGGAATGATGCGCACCGTATCCCGTGGTACTCCCAGTTTGACGAGCATTTCCTTTTGGATTTCTGAGAAGACGATCACCCGGTCATAGTTGGCTAGACAGGGGGCATAGAGCTGGTAGGTGAGGTATTGGGTACTGGATTTGAGGTTGCGTAGTTTGCTGTCAAAGGGAGGGTGAAAGGTAGCCACTAGGGGCAAATCGAGTTCGCGGCAGATGTCGGGCAGCCGAAAATCTAGGGGCGAGAGGGTCAGGGAGGCATGGACGAGGTCTGGCTGAAATTTTTGGAGCGATCGCATCAGCACTTGACTCGATTTCGGACTGGGGATCGTGTAAATTTGTGACTTGTAGAGGAAGGGTAAAAAAACCTCTGGGCAGTCCCGCCATTTTTGGTCACATTCTTCCTGCTGGGCAAAGTGGAGAAAGCTCACTTGATAGCCCCGATCAAGGAGGTGATTGGTCACTTCACGGCCATAGGTGACATTGCCACAAAAAGGAGATTTTTTACCGAGCCAAGCAACATGCATTGAGGGGGATCCTGTGGTGTGCGTTAGGATTTGATTGAAATATACCAGTTCAATACCCCACCGGCGATCGCCAATCCCGAAAGACCTAGAAGCACTGGTTGCAGGCCAAAAAAGGTTTCTGCCACCCCAGCCAGGGCCAGAGGTAAAGATAGAGCAATATTAACAGCATTATTCTGTAAACCGAAAACCTTCCCCCGGAGGATCGCCGGGGTTTCGCGCTGGATCGTCGTCTGCATCGGCACTCCCACCAGGGCCGCAAAAAAGCCCAGGCAGGTGGTACTCAAGAGGGCAAAAACCAAATTGTGGATCGAAAAAGAAAGGGCAATTAAGGCGATCGCCGTGCCGATAGAACCCCAAAGGCTGAGGGTACGGTAGGGCAACTGATTTCCCCAGTGCCCCAAAAAGAAAGCACCAATCCCCAAACCAACGCCGCCTGCGGCCAACAAAAAGCCAAACTGCTCCGCCTTTAACCCCGGAATTTGAGCCGCCAAACTCACCGCCAACACCGCCAGGGCCGCAAACACAGAAAACAAAATCACCAATTGGATCAACGCATTGCGCACCCGGTGATTTTGATTCAAATAACTGAGGCCGTCTTTAATATCCTCCCAAACATGGGGCTGTTCCCGTTGGCGATCCGTTTCCGTTTCATTGGTCTTCAGGGCCAACAAAATCAAACCGGCGATCGCATAGCCTCCCCCAACTACGAATTCTTTCCCCCAAGTCCCCGTAATCCCGAAAGATTCAACTAGCTGATCCGCCAGGCCCAACAAGGGTTCTCCCACCGCAAACCCCACAATTAACAGGGCCATCATCGTGGTGGTGTAGAGGGAATTGGCCGCCAATAAATGTTTATTCTTCACAATGAGCGGTAAAGTCGCCTGTTCCGCTGGCGCAAAAAATTGTGTCAAGGTAGAAACAGCAAAGGTGATCCCCAATAAAAAGACAAATCCAGGGGGAAGCTCCCACCAATTGGGTTGATCTTGCACGAGCCAGAGTAAGAGGGGGATGCAAAAAACAAAGACGCCCCGCAACAAATTCGAAATAATCAGCACCCCTTTTTTAGACCAGCGATCCACATAAACCCCCGCAACGGAACCAAACAAAATCGCAGGCACCGTAAAGGCAATCATGATCGCCGAGACCCAAGCACTAATGCTCTGATCCGCCGTTTGAAAGTGACTGGCAATCAAAGCAATCATCAACACGAGATAAATCTTGTCGGCCAGTTGTGAAAAGATTTGACCAAGCCAAAGGACGAGGAATTTCGGGTTGCGCAACACAGGCCCAAAACCATCTACGCTCTGGGACGGGGCCACGCCCATCTCGGTTTGGGAAGTATCTTTAGGGGAGAGGGTCGGTAGATCCGTTTCCGTTGACATGGGTGCTCGGCAACCAAAAAGTTGATAAGGGAATCACTCTTAAGTATAAATCCTGCGATCGCCTTATGTTGGGGAGTTACCGCCCAGGATTCGCCCGGATTATGTGCTTAGTGGTGATGGCCATAGGCTCCATCTTCCGGAAAAAAGGGCAACATTTCCTGTTTCAGTTGCAACCCCAGTCGAGTGAGCATATCTTCGAGCACATGGTCAGGGGACAGGCGGAGATACTGGGAATGCACCTCTAGGGGCACGTGGCGGTTACCAAGGTGATAGGCCGCCCTGAGTAGCTCCAAAGGGGTCGAGGCCGTGACTGTGACCACGGGTTCAGGTTTTGCCTTAACCTGTACGAGAGTAGAACCAGTCGCGTCTTGAAAGTAGTCATCGGGATGGATATGGCTGCCACGGGATAAGTTGAAGTGAATCGCTTGGCCATTGTCTAACTCTAGGCGTTGGCGGCTCTTTTGACGTTCGGCAGCGGTGAGGAACAACTCCAGATCTACTTGGATCGGTGCCTGGGGTTGATATTTTTGGGCCAGGATTAAATCAGCGTCAGTCATCGGCTCTAGCGAAATGGAAGTGAACGAAAAACGTCTATCCTAAGGACATAAGCATTAATTTAGTCTAGATCACTCCACATTCGACTTTACATAACAGAAGTAACGCTTGAGACAAGTGACCCCACGCACCATATTCAACAATTTACGCGGCGGGGGTGTTATCACGCCAAGCTTACAAATCTGTAATATTGCTTTTGCAACAATCCTATATGAGAAATATCCATGCAATTTAAAGCTAAGGTCTTACGACTCGTATCAAGCAATATGGAAGAATATTTAAAAGTTAGTGAAGTCATCGACTGGCGACATCCAGAAATTCTGGAGCGTGCTAAACAGATTGCATTGGGATATGAGACACCAATAGCGATCGCAAAAGCATGTTTTGAGTGGGTACGAGATGAAATTTGTCATAGTTATGATTATCAAATGAATCCTGTGACTTGGCGAGCATCAGATGTTCTCCAGCATAAAACGGGTTATTGCTTTGCCAAAAGTCATTTGTTGGCAGCGCTGTTGCGCGCAAATCAGATTCCCGCCGGATTTTGCTATCAACGATTAAGTGTTGATGATAAGGGCGCGCCATATAGTTTGCATGGATTTAATGGAATTTATCTGCCCGAAGTTGGTTGGTATCGAGTTGACGCAAGGGGCAATAAAGAAGGAGTCAACGCTCAGTTTGTCCCCCCTCAAGAACAACTAGCATTTAAGACCCAGTTGACCGAAGAAGCAGATTTTCCAGTAATCCTTGACGAACCCCTTCAAGTCATCATAAAAGCATTGCAATCACAGAGTACGTGGGATGAGATGTTTCATACCCTTCCAGATATTCCGATAGAATTTGCGAAAAATTATGGTTTGGCATAGACAAATGTTAGTGTGTGCTAGCCAACTAACAATTCAGGTAGGTTGGAAGGCAAAGGTTATCTGCGGCAGGTGGTGGGCAATGTTAAAGAGTTGTCACAGGTAAAAAACGTAAAGCTAAGGCGATCGCCCTGCCTTAACCATTGATTACGGAAATTTTGAGATTTTTAGCGATCGCCAACCGGGAAGGTTAGCCTGGAGGGGTCTCGTCGTAAACCCGATCAAACCGATGAATACTAAGACCCTTACACTAGTCGCTCAACCGACTAAAAATGTAGGATTTTTATTTGGGCGGCTGCCTCGAAAAGATATTTCCCCAAACCACCCCGTAAACGGCAAAGGAAAATGCACCCATAGCGGTTGTAGTTGCCCCTCATTCGTTGATCCACCCGGAGGTTTTGACTGCGCCCGCTGCGGCCACCCAATGTCCGAACATTGGTAGAACGTCCATCACCGACAAAATCTGAGTTCCCCAAAACTGTAAAGCTGATTTTGGTCAGTCCACTACCTTCACAACACCCGATTTCTGGGGGCTGTGGAGGTTTTGGTATCAATTCCCCTTTGTCATTTCCGAGAATCCTGAAGCCTGTATAAAGATTAGAGTGTTGCCAAATCGAGGACGCAATAATGGGATCAGTATTCGGGGAGTCTCAAGAATGCCCAAGCGATTCAAGCCATGGCAGCCAAAGGAAGAAATTAACAAGGGGTGGACAATGGGGGCGATCGCCTTGCCAGTTGTGCTCTGGATGATGGGGTGTTTATGGTGGCTCCCTGGCCAAAGACAGCAGGCTAATTATCCTCATTTATCTCAAAACGAAAACGTTACCTTAGTTGACTCCCATCGTGATCGCGAAATTTTAACCAGCGACCTCCGGGCGATAGCCGCAATTGTTGGCGGCATTTTCCTATTCTTCAGTTTCCGCAGGGCCACAAAAAAGACGGAAACCACTGACTTCTGCGGTGCGGATCTCAATGATGCTAATTTCTGTGGTGCTGATCTCAATGGCGTTGACTTTTGCGGTGCGAGCCTAATTGATGCCAACTTTAGTGGTGCCAATCTCAGCGGTGCTAATTTTAATGGGGCTAACCTCAACGGCGCCAACCTCAACGGCGCCAACCTCAGCGGTGCGGCGCTCCAGTATGCAAATCTCAGCGGTGTGAATCTTAGATACGCCAACCTCAGCGGCGCTGACCTCAGGTATGCCAATCTCAGTGATGCTGATCTCAACTGTACCCTCCTGAGTGATGCCAACCTCAGCGAGGCGAATCTCAGTGGTGCCCTGCTCTTTTTTATCAATTCACGGGACGTGCTTAACCTTGAACCCATTCAACTCAAGGCAGAGCCCTCGCCCTTTCTTTGTAACGTTGCTCTCCCTACCTATGCCCAGCATCCAAAAATGAATCCCAACCGTGACTGCAACCGTATTCCGCGATTATTGAGCGATCGCTATGATATTTCCCTTGAAGAAGCTCAGGGGATCGTCGAAGAAGCGCGACAACATCACTGGGATTAATTATCTAAGGATTTCTAACAGGCGATCGCCGACCCGGAGGGCATTGGCAATAACCGTCAACATCGGGCTAGTGGCACTGCTAGACGGGAAAAAGCTACTGTCTACCACGTAGAGATTTTCCAGATCATGCATTTTGCAATGGAGATCAAGGACGGAAGTGGCGGGATCTTCCCCAAAACGACAGGTTCCGCACTGGTGGGCGACGACGGAGATGGGCATCCGGGCGTAGGGATGGGTGCCTTTAAATTCCTTATCCACCGCCTTAAGAATCTGTTGCCAACGGTATAACAGGCGGTCGTGGGCTTCGAGGTTATTCTCGGTGTAGTTGAGGTGAACCTTATTATTTTTGAGCCACACGCGATTTTCGGGATTCGGTAAATCCTCCGTTTGTAGCCACCAACCCAGGGAGCGGGTCGCCAACTGTTTCAGCCCAAATTTTGGTAAGAACTTCGCTGCCACGGATATTAAAGGGGGCGATTCGGAGAAAATAACATCCTGCAAAATGCCGCCGGAATCCTGCACATGACCCATAGGATAGGGGAAATCTTGGTCACCCCAATAGAAATCATTCACATAGAGCGATCGCTGGAAAAGACCATCTTTAAGGGTGGGTTCCTGCTCCACGATGACCGTCATCAACTGCTTCATGAGGTTGCGACCGACCAGCCCGGAACTATTGCCTAAACCGTTTTCATGTTTGGCGTTCGCTGATTTGAGGAGTAATGCCGCTGAGTTAATCGCGCCGCACGCTAAAACCACGATGTCCCCCACAAATAAAAAGGCTTGGTTTTGGATGACCGCCTGCACCCCCTTCACGATTTTGCCGGAGGGGTCGGTGTGGATGGAGGTGACCTGCGCCCCCGTTTTCAAAGTTAGGCGATCGCCGGCGCGGATGGCGGGACTAATGCCTGTGTCTTCTGAGTCGGTGCGTCCTTCCTGCCCGATGCCGATGGGGAGATAGTTCGGGTGCAAACCATAATCCTTAAAACGCTGATTAATTGCATCGAGTTGGGGCAACCTTTCGACCGGGGGAAAGCCATAATCCTGACTCCGGGAGGGTTCCGTGGCATCATCACCGCCTTGCCCATGCACCTGGTATAACTTTTCCGCTTCGGTGTAATAGGGTTCAAAATCGGCGTACTTTAACGCCCACTCTGGGGAAATGCCATCTTTGTGTTCCACCGCTTCAAAATCCTTTTCCCGGAGCCGCATCAACACCCCGCTATAGATTTTTGTGTTGCCGCCGACGCAATAACTGGTTTGGGGATGGAATGGCTCACCGTGCTGGTCGTACCACTGTTCCGGGGCGTGGTATTGCTCTTTTTTAAAAACTTCGACTTCGGTTAATTCGGAGCTTTCCTTCTCGGAAAATTGCCCCTGTTCTAGCACCAAAACTTTCTTGCCTGCATCCGCCAATTTTCGGGCGATTGTGCCACCGCCTGCCCCAGTCCCAATCACGATTACGTCATAAATTTGGTCATCAATAATCATTACTTACACACCACTATGTCTAAATTTTATGTCTCAAATTTTCGTAGGGAAAAAGAGCGGCGATCGCCCCAATTATTGCCAGAGATAAATCAGCCCGAAAAGAATAATCCAAATCACATCCACGAAGTGCCAAAACCACGACGTTGCCTCCACGCCATACTGTCCACCAGCGTAGTTATTCGGCAGGAAAGATCGCCCCAGCATCACCCCTTGTAGCAAGACCCCCGTCAGGACGTGCAACCCGTGAAACCCCGTCAGCAGATAGAAAATTCCGCCATAGACCCCAGACGTAAACCCAAACTCTAAACTCTGCCATTCCACCGCTTGACCATAGAGAAAATAACTCCCCATTGCCATCGTTAATAGCCAGAAAAAACGGAAGCCCCAGAGATTTTCTTTATGCAGAAACCGTTCCGCCAGATAAATCACACCGCTACTCGAAACCAGCACCACCGTATTAATCGCCGGATCATGGATTTCTAAACCCTCCACCCCCGGCGGTAACCAATCCGTTGCCGAAAGTTTGTAGACGATATAACCCACAAAAAAGCTGATAAAAATCACACTTTCTGAGAGCAAAAAGACAATAAATCCAAACAGACGATGATCCTCTTCTCCATGTCCGTGACTTGTTACCGAGATCGGGGTTTCATTGATGGCAGTCATAACAATAATCGCAGTGTTAAAAAAACTGAATTTCTAGGTAGGGGCGTTCGATGGGGACGGTAGGGGCGGTTCGCGAACCGCCCCTACGAATGGTGGTGGGGCAACAACAAAAAAATCATGGGTTTAACCCCCCAGATTTTCCGTGAGGGGTTCCGATTTGCCGTAGCCATAGGGTTCCGCGATGACGATGGGCAACTCCTCGAAATTTTCATGTTCCGGGGGAGAAGGTACAAGCCATTCCAAACCGATCGCCCGCCAGGGATTTGCGGGAGCGCGATCGCCGTTAATCCAGGACGCAATCATATTGAGCAAAAAAGGAATCGTGGACATGCCGAGGATAAAACCACCAATACTGGCAATCACATTCCAAAAAGCAAACTCCGGATCATAGGATGCAACCCGGCGCGGCATCCCCATCAAACCCACCGGGTGCATCGGCAGAAAGTTCAAGGTTGTGCCGATCATCGTCAACCAAAAATGCAGTTTCCCCAGACCCTCGTAGTACATCTTGCCCGTCATTTTCGGGAACCAGTGGTACACCGCCCCATAGATCCCAAAAACGATCGCCCCGTAGATCACATAGTGAAAATGCCCCACCACAAAATAGGTGTTGTTCACATGGATATCCACCGGCACCGATGCCAACATAATCCCCGTGATTCCTGCAAAAACGAAGTTAATCAAACCCCCCATCGCAAAGAGCATCGGCGTATCCAGGCGTAATTTTCCACCCCAGAGGGTCGCCACCCAGGCGAAAACTTTGATCCCCGTCGGCACAGAGATGAGCATCGTTGAAAACATAAACAACATCCGCATCCAGGGGGGCGTACCACTCGCGAACATATGGTGTACCCAGACCACCGCACTAAGGACAACAATAATCATCGAGGAAACGACGACCACCTTGTAGCCAAACAAGGGCTTGCGGGCATAGACAGGGAACAGTTCCGAGAAAAAGCCAAAGACGGGCAACACCATCACATACACCGCCGGGTGGGAATAGAACCAGAAAAAGTGCTGGTACAGAACTGGACTTCCCCCCTGGGAGGCATCGAAGAAGGTTGTGCCCACTGTCAGATCGAAGAGTAACATCACCGCCCCAGCAGTTAAAGCGGGTAACCCAAAAAGCTGAATAATCTGAGCCGCCAGCACCGTCCAGACAAATGCCGGCGTTTTAAACCAGCCCATCCCCGGACACCGCATCCGCACAATGGTCGTGACAATATTCACCGCCCCCAGGATCGAGGAAACTCCCGACAGGGCAACGGAAACCAACCAGAGAAATTCACCATTGAGTAAAACCCCTGCTGGATTCTGGATACTCACCGGCGGATAAGACCACCATCCCGATTGGGCGGGTCCCCCCGGAGCCAGGAAACTCAGGATTAGCAACGACCCAAACACCGGAACCATCCAAAAGGCGATCGCATTTAGTCGGGGGAATGCCATATCTCGTGCCCCAATCATCAGGGGAACCAGATAATTTGCGAAGCCCGCCAACACCGGAAATGTCCAGCCAAACAGCATGATGCTGCCGTGCATCGTAAACAGGGCATTGTAAACGGTGCGATCCACGAGATCCGGTTCTGGGGTGATTAGTTCTCCCCGCATGATCATCGCGAAAATCCCGGCGACGAGGAAAAAGAAAAAGGACGTGACAATGTATTGCAGTCCGATTACTTTGTGGTCGGTACTGAAGGAAAAGAAAGTACGCCAGTTCGGGAGGTTGGTGAGGGGTTGTCCCTCGTTGGTCAGGGCTTCTGGGGGAGCTTGGGTCATGGTTTGTGAGCGATTACGGAATTACAGAAAATTTATGGAAGACTGACAAAAAAATTCAGAGGAAAAAAGTCAACAAACAAAATCAGGGATGATAATTCACCACGGGCGGCGGCGCAGGGGGCACGGTTTTCCAGGCGGCGCGGTCTTCTTTCTGTTGACGGCGCGCGTATTCACTGACGGCTTGGTTTGGTGCTGGGGTCGGGGTTTGGCGGGCGGCTTGGTTTAACCAGGTTTGGTAGTCTTCCTGGGATTCCACCACCACATCGGCTTGCATCGCTGCGAAATAAGTGCCGCTAAATTGGGAATCACGGATGCGGTATTTGCCTTCTTTAATCGGTGTAAATTCAAAGTCCGTATCTTCAAAGGGGATCACGTCCTGCTTCACCCGAAAGGCGGGGATAAAAAAGCCATGGATCACATCGGGCGATCGCAGAATAAAGTGGGCGCGTTGATTTACCGGGAGATGGAGTTCGGTGCTGGTAATATTTTTTTCGGGGTAATGGAAAATCCAGGCCCATTGCTTGGCAGTGACTTCCACATTGGTGACGGGCATCTCCATGGTGGTTTTCCCTGTAGAAACATTGGTCACTAAAGCCTCTTGGTGTATATGTCCCGGAGCTTGGATATTCATCTCGCGGTAGGTTTGATAGCTGAAATAGGCCAGATAAATCACGATCAAGAAGGGGATCGTTGTCCAAACGATTTCTAGGGTGACGTTGCCTTCGATGGGGGGGCCATCACTGGTGTCATAGCGTCCTGCCCGGTGGAAGAGGATCGAATAGGTCATCGTGCCGGCAACGCCGAACAGGATAAATGTCCCGATCGCCACCAGGGTGCTAAAGAGCCGATCCACCAGTTGGGATTCCACGGAAGCCTGGGGCGGCAACCAACTGTAAGACCATTGCCCGACGTTGTAGCTAAATATCCCTAAAATTAGGGCGATCGCCGAAAGTGAAATAATTGTTTTTAATTTCATAGCCTAAGTTTTCTCACCCCTACCGCAGCATCACATTGGGATCTTCGCCGAGTCGGAGCAGATGACCTGCTGTATTGTGCGCCCCAAATTCCGCCGCCAACTGAGCGCCCAAGGTTCCGTGGACATACATCACAAACATAATCACCAGTCCCGCCAACAGATACCACCATTGCACCTGCCGACTGCGATCGCTGCGCCAAACATAGCGCTGAAAGCCTCGCCAAACCGTCATGCCAACGATTAACGCCAGTAACAGCACGCCGCCGATGCCGTGCCAAATCATCGTATCTATCGCAGTAAAATTCCAGGCACTCTTCACTTCAGACGGCGCATCCATCAACAGCATTTCGTAGAAACCTGCCGCCACCGTAAAAAAGGTAATGATTGACGCCGCCACCATGTTGTACCAGCCCACATCAAAAAAATTAGAGCGGGTGGCAGGAATCGCCAGATATTTAAAAATCGGACGCTCAAAAGTAAAAAATACACCGACAATATCGAAAGCAATGCCAATGATGAACAGCCCCAGGGTCAGATGCACCAGATTCGGGTGAATGGGAATGCTGTAGGGTAAGCCGTTTGCCCCCAAATCGAGTTGATGGATCAGATCAGAATACATCGCTTATAAAAGTCCCTCTTTCGCTGCTTGGACAATCTCGGTGGTGTGGAGTCCATAAACCCAGACCAATTTATCGCCGAGATAAACCTGGAAAAAGACAATTCCCGTCAAAATGGCTCCCATACCCAGATAGGACATCGGCAAGGTTTCTGGGTTTTTAGAGCGAATCACGTAGCGCCAACCAGTCAAGGCCGCGATAATCCCCGACAAAGACCAACCAATGATCGTGTGGAGATTCAGCACGGGTTCAACGGCATCGTAGGCGATCGCCAAACCTGCTTCGATTTGTCCGAAGATAATGGCAATAAAAATCGAAACCGTGGCGACGAACATATTCCACCAGCTCACTTCATAGAGTTTGCTGTTGCGGCTGAAATAGCCAAGCACATCACAGAAAAAAGCAAATAACACCATTGCAATCACAAAATGCACCACAATCGGGTGAATTGTGTCGGGATAGGGCAGATTATGCTCGTTGAGGGGGGGAGAAGATTATCAAACATGAAAATTGCGTGGAGAGGATGCGACCCAGTCCCCAAGAATTCCGAAGCCTTAGCAACTTTTAAGTTACTAATTTTCCAAAAAGAGAGTCCTTTGGGTTTGGTAGGTTTGGGTCATAGTAGATCAACACCAGAACCAGAAAATAAACTAAAAATCTGAGTTGAGTGAGTCCGGCAACTAGAACAAGAGACGGCAATGAGGAATACTGATACCCAAAATTTTTTAGGTATTTTGACTTGCAAACCATACTAGCTCAGATCAAAAAAGGAGGGGTGGCGATCGCCTCTAAATGTCAACTCTCCCGCATCGGAAAATGGGTCAAAAAATCTACACCGTCCCCGCAGATTTAGAGTCACAGGGTTGCCACAGGTAAAGGCACAGAGGGATAAGGCGATCGCCGCAACAGACCATACTCAATGCCTTCAACTACAGCCCGATAGGACGCCTCAAGAATATTGGCTGATACCCCCACCGTTGTCCACCGTTCCAAGCCATCGCTCGATTCCACCAAGACCCTTGTTTTCGCCCCGGTGCCCGCTGCTCCGTCCAAAATCCGTACCTTATAATCCGTTAGCTGGAACTCAGCAATCTCTGGGTAAAATTTCGTCAATACCTTCCGTAGAGCCTGATCCAAGGCCGAAACGGGGCCATTGCCCTCCGCTGCTTCGAGCAAATTTTTCCCGTTCACTTCTAACTTGATCGTGGCGATCGCCGTACTTTGAGTTTCTCCCACATCACAATTCACATGGAATCCCCGCAGCTTGAAAAATTCCTGCCGATGCCCCAATGCCGAGCGGATTAACAACTGAAAACTCGCCTCTGCCGCTTCAAATTGGTAGCCTTCATGCTCCAAATCCTTTAATTTCTGCAAGATCGTTCGACTGGCCAAATCCGTTTTCTCTAACGCAATACCAAAGCTTTTCGCCTTAGCCAAAATATTGCTTAATCCCGCCTGCTCTGACACCACAATCCGCCGCTCATTGCCCACTGTTTGCGGATCAGTATGTTCATAGGTGAGGGCATTTTTTTGCACTGCCGAGACATGAATCCCTCCCTTATGGGCGAAAGCCGAACGGCCCACATAGGGCGCATGGTCATCGGGGGCCAAATTCACAATTTCACTGATTAAGCGGCTTGTACTGGTGAGCTGTTGTAGTTTTTCCGGTGCTAAACAGGGTTGATTTAACTTCAGTTGCAGGGTGGGGATTAACGTGCATAAATTAGCATTACCACACCGTTCCCCATAGCCGTTGATGGTGCCCTGTACCATGGTCGCCCCGGCCTGCACTGCCATTACTGCATTGGCCGCCGCCATCCCCGAATCATTGTGAGTGTGGATGCCGAGGGGAATCTTGAGATCCGGAAATGCCCGTTGAATATCCTGGAGACTGGCCATAATTCCTTGGGGCAATGTGCCGCCGTTGGTATCGCACAAAACCAGATATTCGGCTCCCCCTTGGATCGCTGCTTCGAGGGTCTTGAGGGCATATTCGGGGTTTTGTTGGTAGCCATCAAACCAATGTTCGGCATCATAGATTACCCGCCGATTTTGGGATTTTAGATAGGCGAGGCTCTCCCGGATCATCGCGCAATTTTCTGTCAAAGTAGTGCCTAAACCGAGGGTGACATGGAGATCCCAGGATTTGCCAAATAGAGTAATCCAGTGGGTTTGCGCCCGGAGGGATGCTTGGAGTAGAGAGTCCGTTTCGACGGCGGAATGGGGACGTCGTGTTGAACAAAAAGCAACAATTTTCGCCTGCTGGAGTGGGTATTCCCGGAGATGTAGAAAAAATTGTTCATCTTTTGGATTTGCCCCTGGCCAGCCCCCTTCAATAAAAGGAATGCCGAGGCGGTCGAGGTGTTGGGCGATGCGGACTTTATCTTCGAGGGAGAGGGCAAGCCCTTCTCGCTGACAACCATCGCGGAGGGTGGTGTCGTAGATCTGAACTGGGTTTTGGGGAGAAACCATAGGGGAACCGTCGGCTAGAAATGCTGCTTTTGATCCTAGCAAGGGAGTTTCTGGCTAAGGCGGGCCTCGATACGATTCCACAAATTTAGACAATCTTGTTGATATTTCGGGGTCAGCACATCGCTAAATTTTCTAGAAATTTCTCTTGAAAAAATCGCTACTGGCCTCAAAATTTTTGAAGCTTCTGGGGAATCGAGTACACTGGAGATACTTTTTTGATTTTGTGATGCGTTTATAAGCTTGTGTTGTCTATGGCGATCGCCTTCAAAGTTAGTCGGTGGTGTCTTAGCGGCTTCATCGCTGTAAATTTAATCGGCTGTACTCCTTGGACAGTTTTATCTCAACAGGAAAACCTGGGTACAACCAGGCAGCCCATCGCCAGTCTTGGGGCTGTTTCACCGGGGGCTGAGGTCTATGTCCAGGGAACTGTAACCCAGCGGGTGCCTCTCCTCGATCAAGGTGCTTACGAATTGCAGGACAGCACCGGGCGCATTTGGGTGATTACGGAAACTCCGCTGCCGGAGCCTGGGGCAGAATTGGCGATCGCCGGGCAATTACAATTCCATGAGTTGCAACTCCAGCAACAAAATTTTGGGGAATTTTTTATTCAAGAACAGGCGATTATCGACACCGTAGAAGAGGGAACGATTTCACCGCCACAATTACCCATTAAAGAACACCTTGATCTGCAGTTTTTACCCCACAAAGGCAATCAAAAATCCTGAAGATCAAGGTGTTAGTAAATAACATTTAAGAATCAAGGTTTCGCACAAGTAATCCTAAGCATCGGAGCCGGATTCACTGGTTTCTTTTTGTTCGTCTTGTTCGTCGTTGGTTTCAGTCGCTACGGTGGCTTCTGCTGTTTTGGCCTTCGCCTCTGCTTCTGCCTTTTCCCGACGTTGCCGTTCTACGGCGAGGGCATCTTCTAAAACCTCTAGGACTTGATTCATTTTTTCGAGATTGCTGCGATAAAGATCTAAGTCTTTTTTCATTTTTTCCTCAGGGAGATTGAGGCCAGCGGTAACCGTGGTCAACATTTCGTCGCGCTTCTCAGTATCTTCGAGGAGTTGCGGCTCTGATTCACCCAAAAAAGTATAGACGCCAATGGCAAACAACCGACTATATTTGAAGTGATCATTTTTGGCGATCGCCTCAATTTTTTCCCATAATTCTTGGGCGCCTTCCGGGGGCACATCTTGCCGGAAGCACTCAATCAGTTGCGTCCCAGAACAACGTTTTGCCAGTTCAACCAGGGCCATTGCATCTTCTTTGTAACGGTTGGCGTCGCCCCCAATCGCTTGGCACATGCTTTGGAAAATAGAAACTTTATCCGCCTCTGGGCGATAGCCTTGCATAAAGCGCTCAAAGGAAGTGACGACGCCCAGCGCATAGAAAGGATCGTAGCGAAAATCGGCGTTCACCGACAGTAAATGCATTTCAACCAAAAGTTCTTCGACGACGCGCCGAAAAATCGAATTAATTGGCCGAGTATGGTGTGTATAAAAATCACGCTTCGTATCGGAAACGGTGCGAACTTGACTCACAAATGGAACCCACAATTGACATTTCAATATTCTATTTTGACGTTTCCAGAGGCGTTTGCCAAGGTGATGGGTCTGGGGCAGATTATTAACAGCGCGATATTTCAATTAAAATTCACCCCAAAAAATCTCTTTTGGTCAGTAAATTGATCCCCTCTAAAAACTCCTTAAAACTCTTTGGCGATCGCCTCCCTAGGCCACCATAAAAAAAGGGTGACATGGTTATGCCACCCTTTCATGTTATTAAAGCCGTCTTCAAATAACCGTTGGCGTTAATGACGGTAATGGGAATGACTTGTTCGTCTTTTAGAGTGCATTTGCACCGGCGACCACTTCCAATAGCTCCTGGGTAATCGCTGCCTGACGGGCCTTGTTATAGGACAACGTCAAGGTTTTCATCAGTTCAGAAGCATTATCACTGGCATTGTTCATCGCCGTCATCCGCGCCGCCAACTCACTGGCTGCCCCTTCCTGGAGCGCCCGCAGCAGTTGGTTGCTGAGATATAGCGGTAACAAAGCATTCAAAATGTCCTTCGGATCCTGCTCGAAGATCATATCTGCGGGCAGTTCTTTAACTTCAGTTGCTACCTTTTCCCGTTCGACCTGGAACTTACCGCCCCGGGTAATCAGGTTGAAAGTTTCGTCGTCAGGGTTGGTGAGCGCTTCAGGTACCAAAGGCAACAGCGTTTGCACAACGGGCTGAGAACTAATCAAAGACACAAAGCGTGTGTAAATCAGTTCAATTTTGTCCACTTCTTCCGAGAGGAACAAAGAGAGCAGTTCATCGGCAATGTCCGACGCTTCTGCTGCCGAAGGAATTTGTTCTAAACCAGCATAGGTTTTAGCAACGGGAGCTTGGCGATTCTGGAAATATTGCACCGCTTTACGGCCCACCAGCACAAACTTGTAGCTGATACCAGCCGCTGCTAATTCTTTTGCTCTTTGTTCGGCTTTGCGGATGATGTTGGCGTTGTAGCCCCCACAAAGGCCGCGATCGCCAGTGATGACCAACAGACCGACGCACTTTACTTCCCGTTGCTTGAGGAGGGGCAAATCTGCTTCTTCAAGGCGGAGACGACTCTTGAGGCTATAGAGTACCTGCAAGAGGGTGTTAGCAAAGGGACGGGTGGAAGTCACCTGTTCTTGGGCACGACGTACTTTTGCCGCGGCCACCAGACGCATCGCTTCGGTAATTTTCTTGGTATTTTTGACGGATTGAATCCGGTCGCGAATCCCCTTTAGGTTTGGCATGAGTAATATCCCTTAGTTCGATTCTGGGCCGCCTGCAGCCACTGGTGATGCTGGCCATGGGCTGCAGACGACATGATCATTTGCTTAGGCCGCAGCGGCGAAACTTTGCTTGTGCTCGGCGATCGCCTCTTTGAGGAGGTTCTCCGCTTCTTCAGAAAGCACTTTATCGTTGGCAATGATTTCACCGTACCGGGCTTTGCTGGTGGCGAGGTACTGACGGAGGCCAGCAGCAAACTCAACCACTTTATCTACAGGAACATCATCAAGATAGCCATTCAAGCCAGCGTAAACAATCGCCACCTGCTCAGCAACGGAGAGGGGAGAGTTCTGGGGCTGTTTGAGGATCTGACGCAGGCGCTGACCCCGGGCCAACTGGTTTTGGGTTGCTGCATCCAAGTCAGAAGCAAACTGGGCAAAGGCTTCGAGTTCTGCGAACTGGGCCAATTCCAACTTCAGCTTACCGGCAACTTTTTTCATCGCTTTGGTTTGAGCCGCAGAACCAACCCGGGATACGGAAATACCCGCGTTGATCGCCGGACGGAAACCTGCGTTGAATAGGTCAGAGGACAAGAAGATCTGACCGTCGGTAATGGAAATAACGTTGGTGGGAATGTAAGCGGAAACGTCACCGGCTTGGGTTTCGATGATCGGTAGAGCGGTCATGCTACCGCCGCCGAGTTCATCACTGAGTTTCGCTGCCCGTTCTAACAGACGAGAGTGCAAGTAGAAAACGTCACCGGGATAAGCTTCACGTCCGGGGGGACGACGGAGCAGCAGGGACATTTGGCGGTAGGCCTGGGCTTGCTTGGAAAGGTCATCGTAGACAACGAGGGTCGCCTTACCTTGGTACATGAAGTGCTCGGCGATCGCCGCACCAGTGTAGGGAGCAAGGTACTGGAGAGTTGCCGGATCGTTAGCATTCGCAGCAACAACGACGGTGTAATCTAAAGCGCCCTTAGATTCGAGGGTCGAAACAACTTGAGCAACGGTGGACGCCTTTTGACCAACGGCCACGTACACACAAATTACATCTTCACCCTTCTGGTTGATGATTGTGTCAACCGCAACGGCAGTTTTACCAGTTTGACGGTCACCAATGATTAATTCCCGCTGACCCCGACCGACGGGAATCATCGCGTCAATTGCGGTAATCCCAGTCTGCATCGGTTCATGGACAGAGCGACGGGCAATAATCCCAGGGGCCATGAATTCGATGAGGCGGGTATCGGTAGCGTCAATGTCGCCTTTCCCATCGATGGGACGGGCAAGGGCATCAACAACACGGCCAACGGTCGCGTCGCCAACGGGGATTTCTGCAATCCGGCCAGTGGACTTCACACTACTGCCTTCTTGGATGTCACGACCGTCGCCCATCAATACGGCACCGACGTTGTCTTCTTCAAGGTTGAGGGCGATCCCTACGGTGCCATCTTCAAACTCAAGCAATTCACCGGCCATGGCCTGCTCAAGACCATAGATCCGAGCAATCCCATCACCGACTTGAAGTACGGTGCCGACGTTATCGACTTGAACTTTTTGGTCGTAGGACTCAATTTGTTGACGAATAATGCTACTAATTTCGTCGGGTCTGATACTAATCATGTCTGTACTGTTAAATAAGGTTAATTCTAGGGACAGTCTATTGAGACACTTTTAAAGTTAAGTGGCCGGTGTTAAAACAGGTCCAAAAAATTGGCACCAGCTTAGTTTGAGCCTAATAGATCCATGCTGATCCGCCGGAGTTGGCCCCGCAAGCTAGCGTCAAAGACCTTGGAACCGACTTTGATCACGACACCACCAATCAAATCGGCATCAGTGCTAATGTTCAATTCGACGGCATTAGCCCCGGTCATTTGTTTGACTTGATCGGCGATCGCCGCTTCTTGGTCAGTGGTCAACGGTTGCGCACTCGTGACATCAGCGAGAACAATATTGTTCAGTTTTCGCTGGAGGGCGACGAATTCCTGGCAAATGCCTTCGAGGAAAACAATACGCCGACGATCCACAAGCAAAAACAAAAAGTTAAGGAAGTAGGCATCTACATCCTGGCCACAAACCCCTTGCAGAACACCTTTTTTATCCTCTGCTTTGACCAAAGGATTCGTCACAAAAGACCGGAACTCCGCAGACTCTTGGAAGAGTGACAGTAAAGCCCGACAATTTTCTGCAAATGCCTCGACTTTATTGGTCTCTTGCGCAAGGGTCATCAGGGCACCAGCATAGGGCTCAACAACCTGAGCAATCATTGTATTGCCTTTCATGCGCCACCTCCCAGTTGTGCAATGCTGCGATCGACTAACTTGGCTTGAGCAGACTCATCCAAATCAGACCGCAATTGAGCTTCCACTTTTGCCAGAGCAAGTTCTGCAACCCGTCGCTTCAGCTCGGTGATTACTTTCGCTTGTTCTGTGCTTAATTCTTTAACCGCAGAGGCCTTGAGTTTTTCAACTTCGTCGCGACCTTTGGCTAAGATGTCTTGTTTGGTTTTTTCTGCGGCAACCTTAGCGTCTTCCCGAATCTTGGCAGCCTGGGCCTGGGCCTGTTCGAGATCTTTCTGGGCCTTTGTCAGTGCTTCTTGGGCTTTTTTCGCGCGGTTTTCAGCGTCTTCTAGATCGGCGACAATTTTACTTTTGCGCGTCTCTAAAATATTGCCAATAAACTTGCTCCCATAGACGTACAGAACCCCAATGATGATCGCAAGGTTGATAATGTTTGTTTCTAAAATGTCGAAGTTTAAATGAAAACCACCCTCCGATGCGGTGGCAAGGTAGGAAATAATTCCCATGATATCGATCTACCCCAGCGCTATTTGCTTATGGTGTATACATCTAAAAATGGATAACTCTTTTTCTTAAAGATATAAAAGCTTGAAATCTTCAAGAGTTCCCATCTAGGCAGCGAAAACCGCACTACCCTAAAGCTTTGCCCCAACTAATTTAGAGGCGATCGCCTGGCTTAGAGAATCAACTTGCTGTTCAAGGGATTTGAACGCAGATTCCCGTTGTGCCTCGATTTCCAGAGCTGCTTTTTCCCGCTCCGCCAAAGCCTCAGCCTGGGCAGACTTCACTTCATCTGCTACGACCTTTTGAGCTTCAGCCTGAGCTTTTGCAATTACATCCTGGGCTTCACGACGCACATCACGGAGTTCTTGCTCATATTGAGCGGCTAAGTCCTCCGCCTTTTGCTGACGTTCTTTCGCGTCCACTAAGTTGGTGCGAATGTAATCGGAACGGTCGTCAATCGCTTGACCAATAGGCTTATAAAAAAGCTTATTTAACAACGCCGCCAAGACCAAAAACTGAATGGCCATCACGGGGAGCGTTGCGTCAAAATCAAAAAGACCACCCTCAGCGGTTTTCTCGACTGCTTCAGTTGCTAAAACAATTGTCCAGTGTGTCATTTATCAATTGACCCCACCGTGTTTGGGTCTTATAGAGTTTATACATCTAGGGGGTTACCCCATTGTCCCATGGAAAAACGGGCCTAGGTCATCCAGGTGAGCTGCCTTTAAATCAGCCTCGAATGACCTAAACCCAGTCCAGTGTCTTTTTATGCAAAGGGGTTTGCAAACAAAAGAACGAGGGCAACAACAAGACCGTAGATGGTTAAAGCTTCCATAAAAGCCAAGCTGAGGAGGAGAGTACCGCGGATTTTGCCTTCCGCTTCGGGTTGACGGGCAATCCCTTCGGCTGCACTACCCGCAGCATTACCTTGACCAATACCAGGGCCGATCGCCGCAAGACCAACAGCAAGAGCAGCAGCAATAACAGAAGCAGCAGCAGTTAAAGAATCCATAATTTTTTCCTTTCGATGTTATTGAAGTGGGTATAAACAGGTCTCTAAAACAGATCCCCGTCAAAAAAATTAACAGAAAAAGTGACCAGAAACACAAATCAAGTTGAAATTTCTAGCTAGCCTTCGGGCTTTTATCAATAATCCTGAAGTCAAACCTTCCCTTAGTGATGACCTTCCATCGCTTCAGCAATGTAGGCTGCGGCGAGGGTCGCAAAAATCAACGCTTGGATCGCACTGGCGAATAAACCAAGTGCCATCAAGGGTAAAGGAATAATCAGGGGAACCAAGAAAACCAGTACACCAACCACCAGTTCGTCCGCGAGGATGTTTCCGAAAAGACGGAAGCTCAGGGAGAGGGGCTTGGTGAAATCTTCCAGAATGTTAATTGGAAGCAGGATAGGGGTTGGTTCCAAATATTTTTTCAGGTAACCAATTCCACGCTTTTTGAACCCAGCATAAAAGTATGCCAAGGAAGTCAACAGAGCTAGGGCTACGGTGGTGTTAATGTCGTTAGTGGGAGCGGCCAATTCACCTTCGGGTAAACCAATGATTTTCCAAGGCACAAGGGCACCGGACCAGTTGGCAATGAAGATGAAGAGGAACAATGTTCCAATGAAGGGCACCCAAGGACGATATTCTTTTTCGCCTAGCTGGTTTTTAGCCAGATCCCGAATAAATTCGAGGGCGTATTCCATGAAGTTTTGGAAACCACCAGGGACACGCTGAACATTACGGGTTGCTAGGATCGAAGCAAGCACAAGAACAGCAATAACGAACCAAGAGGTCATTAGTACCTGTCCGTGAACTTTTAAGCCACCGAGTTCCCAATAAAAATGTTTGCCGACTTCGAGTTCAGCAAGGGGAAATAAACTAAATGTAGTTAAACTATTAAGCATTTCCATTTGATGATCTTTCCCCGGTTCTTTCTCTCGACAATCAAGGGCTAGGGCGGAATTCTAATTTGTTTTGTCTGCGGTAAGTAAACTATTCGGCAGCACATAAACAATGATGGCAAGTTTATAGGTAATGAACCCTAAAAAAGCGGGGAGAATTTCCAGTTGCTCCAGTTGGGTTGCGATGACGATCAAGCCGATAAAAAGGGCTAGGCGACCGGAACCGGTTCTGGGATTAGTGCTACTGATTTTTTCTACGCTTTTTGCCAACTGTCTCAAATAAATTATTCCAACGCCAGCACCAATGAGATAACTCACCGCTGTTTGGGCAGAATAAAAGTACCAGACCAACAGGGCGATCGCCCCACTGATGGCAAGAGTCACAAAAAAAATGGACTGTTTGAGCTGATAGTACTCGTCCATTGGGGTGTTACTTGCCGAATCCCCATTGTTTTCTAAGGTTGAGTTAGAAGAGTTGGGAATGTCTGATTGGCTTTGAGACTCAGATGAATTCACGCTCAGCAGGTTTAGAAGATCAAGGGTTTTGATCAGTTTATTTGACTGTCTATATTGCTTTGTACAAGGGAAACAGTACAAACCACGTGCAATCATATCACGCCATTGTCACAATCCTTAAAAAGTTCCCCATGACCCAGGGCGAAGGCTGTAAAAGGGCTAAAGATGGGGATTTGTGGGTTGTGTTTGGGGAGATTCAAGTTATTTTTATAGGGCGCAAACCTGCTTTGGTGGGAGAATGAATCGTTCTAGGAGGATTATGGCGATGGAGACTGCGGTGTTAGATTGGGTGGCGATCGCCGGTTATTTTGGCGTTACCCTACTGGTCTGTTGGCAAATTTTCAGTCGGCGCTAATCAGCTTTTCCTGACTTTTATCCATATTTCACTCCATTCAAACTGATGTTATGCGTGAGCAACTTATTCTCCCTACCATGGGCTGTGGTACCTGGGCCTGGGGCAATCGCCTGCTGTGGGGGTACCAACCCAGCATGGATCAAGAACTACAACAGGTGTTTAATTTCTGTGTGACCAGCGGCATTACCCTCTTTGATACGGGGGATTCCTATGGAACCGGGCGTTTAAGCGGTCGTAGTGAAAGCCTTTTGGGGCAATTTTCCCAAGCCTACACTGGCCGTCACCAACAGGAAATCATTCTGGCGACTAAACTGGCTCCTTATCCTTGGCGGCTCACCGCTGGCTCCATGAAGCGGGCTGGAGCCGCCTCCGCAAAACGCCTCCAGCGGCCAATTGATTTAGTGCAAATGCATTGGTCAACGGCAAATTATGCCCCTTGGCAGGAAAAACGATTATTGCGGGGTTTGGCAGAACTGTACGAAACGGGTCAGGTGAAAGGCGTAGGGTTATCCAACTATGGTGGTCAGCGACTGCGGGAAGTGCACCGTTGGTTTCAGGATTGGGGCGTACCGATTCGGACATTGCAGGTGCAGTATTCTTTGCTTTCAACGGATCCGGTACTGAAATATGACGTCAAAGCCGTATGCGACGAATTGGGGATTCAGTTAATCGCCTATAGTCCCCTGGCCCTTGGTCTGTTGACGGGAAAATACAGCTTGGATAAACCGCTGCCCAAAGGTTTACGACGGCGAGTTTTTAAGCAAGTTTTGCCAAATATAGCCCCGTTGCAGAGCTGTTTACAGGAGCTGATGACGCTGCACCAAAAAACCATGGCCCAGGTCGCTTTAAACTGGTGTATTTGTAAAGGGACAATGCCGATTCCGGGGGCAAAAAATCTCACCCAAGCCCAGGAGAATGCTGGTGCCCTAGGATGGCAGTTGTCTTCTGGGGAGGTGGCCGCTTTGGATCAAGCAGCAGCCCAAGTCACAAAAACCATGGTGCAAAATCCGTTTCAGTCCCGTTAAATTTTGAAGATTGCCATGACCACTGCTCCTCATCCTGTCCCTGTGCTTGAATCCCCCGAACAATTGGCGGAATGTCTCACCCAAGCCCAAACCTGGGCAGAAATTGAACTGCTCACCCAAGCCTACCCCGACTTTAAGGCGATCGCCTGGAAACAATTATCGGCAGATCAACAAGGCCGCATTCTCAAGCTCAGGGATTTGAAAGATAAGGCGATCGCCCAGGAGTTCCCCCTTGGTTGCCTTGTGCAACGCCGGGCAGATCCAGAGCAAAAACAGGGCAAAGTAGTGGATTATTGGGACGCCTACGGGGTTGATTACGTCGTGTTTACCGTTGATGGCTTTACCGATTGGTGCCCCGGTTCTATGCTCGAACGACTCGATTAAAACGGTAGGCGCTGCTCTTGAGAAAATCAATATATATTGCCGCGCTTTAACTTGTGAAAGGGAGCGTGTTATGAAAAAGTACGTGCTCTTTTCAGACTTGATCAACCCCAGGCCCATGCGTGATACCTCCGAAATTCGTTTTCAGCTGCACCACGAGCTTAACCAGTGTTACCAAAAGCTCTTTGATTCCCTCGCTACCATGCAGATCAAAGAAGGGGATGCAGCCACCGTTGCCCAACTGCTGCTGAATTCCCGCCTGGATGCCCTTAAGCACCTCGTCAGTGAAGCAGAACGTCCTGCCTATGACGCCCGTTACCCTGAGGACGCTGAAGATTAGTAGGAACAAAAACAAACCGTAGAACGTTCCTATGATTGACAGTCTGAATATCAAGGATTCGGCTCTGCATTAATCGGTTTATTGATCGGATACGAGAAAAAACCCAGGGGATAAATTGATATCGCCTGGGTGACAAATGATTGAGAGAATTTCTGTCAAAAACTATTGGGGCGGATCAACCCAGCGACCATCAGCTTTGATTAGGTTAATCAGTTCTTCAACCCCTTGGGCTTCGGGGACTTTGCGGATTTCTTCCCGACCACGGTATAGGGAAATTACACCGGGCGTTTTCCCCACATAGCCATAATCCGCATCGGCCATTTCACCGGGGCCATTGACGATACAACCCATTACGGCAATATCTAGACCCGTGAGGTGATTTGTCGCTTCGCGCACCTTATGAAGCACTTCTTCGAGGTTAAAGAGCGTCCGGCCACAGGAAGGGCAGGCGACGTATTCCACCATGGTTTTCCGTAGGCCTAGGGCTTGGAGGATGCTATAGCAGACGGGAATTTCCTTTTCAGGTGCTTCCGTGAGGGAAACACGGATTGTGTCGCCAATGCCTTCCGCCAGGAGCGTCCCAATGCCTGCGGTAGATTTAATGCGGCCATATTCTCCATCTCCAGCTTCGGTTACGCCCAGGTGGAGGGGATAGTCCATACCGAGTTCATCCATCCGTTTAGCCATGAGGCGATAGGCGGCCAACATCACCGGGACACGGGATGCCTTCATGGAAATGATCAGGTTATGGAAATCGAGGGACTGACAAATCCGAATAAATTCTAGGGCTGATTCGACCATGCCTTCGGGAGTATCCCCGTAGGTGAAGAGCATCCGCTCGGCGAGGGAACCATGGTTGACGCCGATGCGCATGGCTTTGCCTTGATCCCGCAGGGAAACCACCAAGGGTTCGAGGGTTTCACGAATCTTTTCACCAATGGCCGCAAATTCTGCTTCGGTATAACCGGTGCGATCGCCACTGGCCTGTTCAAAAACATAAAGACCGGGATTGATGCGCACTTTATCCACGTGTTTGGCAACTTCCAGAGCAATTTTCATGCCGTTATGGTGGACATCCGCCACAATTGGCACTGCCTGGTAGGTCTCGGCGAGCTTCGCTTTGATCTGAGCCAGGGAACGGGCGTGGGCCATACTCGGAACAGTTACCCGGACGATTTCACAGCCAATTTCATGAAGTCGGCGGATTGCCGCGACGGAGCCCTCTATGTCAAGGGTATCTTCGTTGATCATCGACTGGACAACCACGGGATAATCACTGCCGATGGTGACATTGCCCACCTTGACAGCTCTGGTTTTCCGGCGATGGATAGTGGTATCCACAAGGGAATCGGTCGTTTGCACAGGACGCTCTACAGCTTGCATGGAACTTGAGGATAGGAAATTACAAAAAGTCGCTGGTATCTAGGATCTAAGCATAAGCGTTGGCAAAGGTTCTAGGCAACGGGAAAGGGCATCTGGGCCAAGAAACGCTCGAAGTCAAAATGCTTTTGGAATAGGGTCTGGGCCACTTCTACTTTAATCGGCTCCTGGAGGCGCACATGGTTAAAGGCTTGGTCGATGATTTCGACGGTGGTCAGGGTGTCATAGTCCACCGACAGAATTGGGATTTCTAGGTCTTCGGCGCGGTTGAGAATAATTTCTTGGGGGGCGACATGGCCTGTCAGGATCAGACATTGGGTGGAGGTTTCTAGGGCTGCCAGTTGCAGATCAGTGCGATCGCCCCCAGTGACCACCGCCATATTTTGCCGTTGCCGGAAATATTTCAAAGCAGAGTTAACGTTCATCGCGCCAATGGTGAGACTTTCGACCATCAGATCCAGACGATTGGCCCGACAAAGAACTTCCGCATTGAGGCGCTTCACCAATTCCCGCACCGTTACACTGCGGAGGATCCGGTCGGCGGGGACAAGGCCATAGACATCAATGCCCCGCTGGGCCAAGAAGGGCTTAATTTGAGTCTCGGCGGTTTCGAGGGCTTCGGGGGGAATTTTGTTAATCACCACTCCCATGAGGCGATCGCCCAGGAACCGATAAATTGTCAACAAACTATCAACTAAAAGCTTATGGTGGTAGGGGATGACCAAGAGGATTTTGGCCCCTAGGGTCGCCGCAATTTCTCCGGCAGAGAGGTTAAATAAACTCCCTTCCCAGAGACTTTTGGGGGCTTCGATAAAGGTAATGTCACTGGCGATCGCCCCTAGATCATCCTTGAGTTTTTGGGGATAATCGGTTTGGTCTTGACCCGTGAGTCGCTGGGCCACCGTTGCCTCATCCAGAAAAAGTACCGGCGATCGCACTTCCGTTTCCCTAAGACCAAAGGCTTCCCCGAGGAACCGGAGATCATCTTCGATGCGGGTGAAACGCCCATTCTGCTCGTCATGCCAAACTGTACCGATGGGCTTACTGTAGGCCACAGAGATGCCTTTTTGCTTAAGGCTCTGTACCAACCCAAGTAGCACAGCAGATTTCCCACTGTAGGGTTCGGTAGAAGCAACGACGATATGTTGGGTTGAATTGGTCACACCCACTACTCCTTTAGAAGCTCACATTCTTTAGCCTCCACAATAACGGAATTTCGCGACTGAGCAAACCAGGACGCTATTCTTTTTTTAGGCCCAGAAGCTCCCGATAAAAATCCTTAGGAAAGTCAATGGCCCCGTCACGGCCGAAGCCAATTAAGAGATCAATGAGGTAATCTACGAACTGGTGGTTTGGTAATGTCACGCTGTAACTGAGATCCGCCTGGGCCGCAAATTGAAGGCGACAACTGGTCATTTCCGACGGTAATTTAGAGACATACCAACTGGCCACAAAGGGGATACTTTCTCCTTTTTCGATCACCCGTTTCCCCTCAACGGAGCCGATCTGGTATAGTCCGAGGGCTTTGGGCAGTGTTTTTTGTTTATTTTTTGGATAGTAGGGAGCATAAACCATCACTTCTCCCTTTCCTGCAGATTGGATATCGTCAAAAACAGCCATGGGGCATTGCTCTAAAGAAATCAGTTAGCGTTGAGAATACATCGCATTGTAGCCTGTTGGTTGGTTTCTGTTTTGTTCTAGGATTGGCTGAAATTTCCGTTGAATATTTCTTCATCCGTTTTGGTTTATGTCGCAGAGGATCAATGCCGTGGTTTGTCCCCATTTGTTAAGTGTAGCGCCGATGATGGATCGCACCGATCGCCATTTTCGTTACTTGATGCGCCAGATTACCCGACGGACATTACTCTACACGGAGATGATTACCACCCAGGCGATTATCCATGGCGATCGCCCCAAGCTTTTAGACTTTGATGCCGCAGAACATCCCATTTCCCTCCAATTGGGGGGCGATAATCCCAAGGAATTAGCCGAATGTGCCAAGGTGGGCGAAGACTGGGGTTACGACGAAATTAATCTCAATGTGGGCTGTCCCAGTCCGAGGGTGCAACAGGGCAATTTTGGGGCTTGTTTGATGACCCAGCCGGAGTTGGTGGCCGATTGTGTAGCGGCGATGCAGGGGGCCGTCAATATTCCCGTTACGGTAAAACATCGCATTGGCGTCGATGAACAAGATAGTTACGCAGACCTCTGCCGCTTTATCGAGATTGTCTCGGCAACCGGGTGCGATCGCTTTTCTGTCCATGCCCGCAAAGCCTGGCTACAGGGTTTAAGCCCAAAAGAAAACCGCACGGTCCCACCTTTACGTTATGCAGATGTTTATCGGTTAAAACAAGACTTTCCTCACCTCTGGATTGAAATTAATGGCGGCATTACGGCGTTAGAACAAATTCAAACCCATTTAACCCAAGTGGATGCAGTAATGGTGGGGCGGGCAGCCTATGACAACCCTTATCTGTTTGCGACGGTGGACCGCGATATCTACGGGGAAGCGGTACAGCCCAAAAGTCGCCATGAAATTGTTGGGGACATGTTGCCCTACATTGAACGTGCCACAAAAGCCGGGGTGAAACTCCACAGCATTAGCCGTCATATGCTGTCGCTGTTTTTAGGCCAGCCTGGCACCAAAGCCTGGAAGCGGTTTATCACGGAGGAGGGCCGGGGAACGACGGTGGGGCGAGAAATTATTGAGCAAGCCTTGGCCCTAGTGCCCCAAACAAAGGGAATTGCCGACCCGGTCCCCATGGTTTAGGAAGACAGTAACCATGACAGCAAAAATTATTGTGCTTGATGATGACCCAACAGGCTCCCAAACGGTGCATAGTTGTCCGTTGTTGCTGCGTTGGGATGTGGACATGCTGCGGTTGGGTTTACGGAATAGTGCCCCCATTATTTTTATTTTGGCGAATACCCGCGCTTTGACGGAACCAGAGGCGATCGCCACCACCACAGCAGTTTGTCGGAATCTCAAAATTGCCCTGACCCAGGAAAATATCCAGAAATATCTGATCGTCAGTCGCTCGGATTCCACCTTGAGGGGCCATTTCCCGGCAGAAACTGAGGCGATCGCCAACGTATTAGGGCCGTTTGATGCTTGTTTTTTTGCCCCAGCATTTTTTGAGGGGGGCCGCATTACCCGCAACGGCATTCACTATGTCCAGGAAAATGAACGCTTGATCCCCGTGGCTGAGACAGAATTTGCGGGCGATCGCCTCTTTGGTTTTCAGGACAGTTTTTTACCTGATTTTATTGCGACGAAAACCCAGGGCGCAGTGACAGCGAATCAAGTGGATTGCCTCAGTCCAGAGAAGCTCCCAGGAAATCTCCAGGGCTATTTTTGCGGACTTCAGCAGGGAAAATACGTTGTCCTCGACGGTGAACAACAGGCTGATTTTGATCGTTTAATCCCCGACCTCTTCCGAGCGATTCACCAGGGTAAAAAGTTTCTCTTTCGCAGTGCCGCCAGTTTGCTGACTTCCCTCGCGGCTCTTGGCCCCCAGCCGATTCCCCCAGAAGAAAGTTTTACCGTGCGGCGATCGCCAAAACCAGGCCTGATTATCGTCGGTTCCCATACGCAAAAAACCACTGTACAACTCGCGGAATTACTGCAATTGACAAGCGTTGTCGGCATTGAAATCGACGTAGATCTGTGCCAAACATCCCTAGGCCGTAATCAACTAGCAGTAGCGATGCTAGAGCAGATCCAAAAAATTCGTCAGACCGGACAAACCCCCGTACTCTTTACCAGTCGGCAAGTGGCGGCCAGCGACCAAGCCCAACATAACCTTGAATTTGGTAAAAATATCACGGCTCTATTCCTTGAAATTTTTGCCCAGTTGCCCGCAGATCTCGGCTTTGTGATTAGTAAAGGCGGTAACACCACCAATGCCCTACTCCAAAAAGGTTTGCGGGTTTCGGCGATTCAGTTGCTCGGCCAAATTATCCCTGGTTGTTGCCTCGTGCAAACGGAGCATGATCACCCGCAATTTCCCCAGTTACCTGTGGTACTGTTTCCTGGCAATGTGGGCGATCACCACAGTCTCGTCACCGCTTACCAACGCCTCCAAATTCCCCGTTGATCCCAATCTAGGCTTTATTTTTCTTGAAACCATGAACGACATCGAAGCCCTATTTCGTGACCTATGCCAGCGCTATGCCGATCCTCACCTTTGGCAACCCGATTCCTCCCACTATCCGGCCCTTGCTGCCCTTTACCACGGCATTTGCGACGGCAACCAGCGGTTGAATCTGACCCGAATCACCTCTCCAGAAGACTTTTGGGAAAAGCATTTGTGGGATTCCTACGCCGCTTTGAAACTAGACGTATTGGCGGAGCGTTTAACCCAGCCCCAAAAAGCCATCGATGTGGGCACTGGGGGCGGCTTTCCCGGCATTCCCTTGGCGATCGCCTTTCCTGAGTGGCAAATTACCCTGCTCGATTCCACCCGTAAAAAATTAATTTCCTCGTTGAACTGAGCCAAACCCTCCAACTGAATACCCTGGGCATCGCTGACCGAGCCGAAACCCTAGGTCAAGATCCGAATCACCGTGAACGCTACGACATCGCGACGATCCGCGCCGTGGGTAAAGCCTCCCTCTGTGTGGAGTATCTCTTACCCCTACTCAAAATTAGCGGCCTCGCGGTTCTCTATCGGGGTCAATGGTCTGAGGCCGAAACAGAACAACTCCAAGGGGCGATCGCCCAATGTGGTGGTCAACTCCTCGCCGTACAACAATTTACAACCCCGATTACTCAAGGCCAGCGTACTTGTCTCTACATCGAGAAAAACCAGACCACAGCCCCCCAATTCCCCAGGGCGATCGGCCTGCCGAAACAATCCCCCCTCGCCCCGGTTTAAGCCTTATAGATCAAGCTCCCTGGCCCTCTGTCGAATCTTGTTTACTTGATCCCAAGAGATGGTACCCTGAGTATGGCAAATTTTTACATTTGGTTAAAACTTTAGGAACAAAGCCAGCATTTGGCCTAGAGCGAAACCAATCGATAATAGAGAAGCATGGTAGCTACACAAGAAAAAACTTTAGGTAAAATCACTCAGATCATTGGCCCTGTCATTGACGCAGAGTTCCCCAGTGGCAAAATGCCTCGGATTTATAACGCTCTAAAAATCCAAGGCAAAAACCCCTACGGCCAAGAAATCAACCTCACCTGTGAAGTTCAACAGTTGCTCGGCGACAACCAAGTCCGGGCCGTTGCCATGAGCTCCACCGACGGTCTCGTTCGCGGCATGGATATCCTCGACACGGGTGCTCCCATCAGCGTTCCTGTAGGGAAGAAAACCCTCGGTCGGATTTTCAACGTCCTCGGTGAACCCGTAGACGAAAAAGGCGAAGTTGGTGCAGAAGAAACCTCCCCGATCCACCGCCCTGCTCCTAAGCTGACCGAACTTGACACAGCTCCTTCTGTGTTTGAAACGGGCATTAAAGTTGTTGACCTTCTTACTCCCTACCGTCGTGGTGGGAAAATTGGTCTCTTTGGTGGTGCTGGTGTTGGTAAAACCGTCATCATGATGGAGCTGATCAACAACATCGCCACCAACCACGGTGGTGTGTCTGTATTCGCCGGTGTAGGGGAACGAACCCGTGAAGGGAATGACCTCTACAACGAAATGATCGAATCTGGCGTTATCAACCCCGATAACCTCAACGATTCCAAGATCGCCCTTGTGTACGGTCAGATGAACGAGCCCCCCGGAGCCCGGATGCGGGTTGGTCTGTCTGGTTTGACCATGGCGGAATATTTCCGTGATGTAAACAAGCAGGACGTACTTCTCTTCGTTGACAACATCTTCCGCTTTGTCCAGGCTGGTTCTGAAGTATCGGCACTGCTCGGTCGGATGCCTTCTGCGGTAGGTTATCAGCCCACCCTCGGTACTGACGTTGGGGATCTCCAAGAGCGCATTACCTCCACCAAGGAAGGTTCTATCACCTCGATCCAGGCAGTTTATGTCCCTGCGGATGACTTGACTGACCCTGCTCCGGCAACCACCTTCGCTCACCTCGACGGTACTACTGTACTTTCCCGTGCTTTGGCGTCTAAAGGGATTTATCCTGCTGTGGACCCCCTCGATTCCACCAGTACAATGCTTCAGCCCAGCATCGTGGGCGAAGACCACTACAACACGGCGCGTGCGGTACAGTCTACCCTCCAGCGCTATAAGGAACTCCAGGACATCATCGCAATTCTTGGTTTGGACGAACTTTCTGAAGAAGACCGTCTGACCGTAGACCGGGCCCGGAAGATTGAGCGTTTCTTGTCTCAGCCTTTCTTCGTGGCAGAAGTATTTACCGGTTCTCCTGGTAAGTATGTGACCCTTGAAGAAACCATTGAAGGCTTCAAGCGCATCCTCTCTGGTGAATTAGATGATCTACCTGAGCAGGCGTTCTACCTCGTTGGCAACATCGAAGAGGCGATCGCCAAAGGTAAGAAGCTCAAAGAGCAAGGCTAAACCCTGCTTCGCCTAAGACATCAGGTCAGTGCTACCGTTCTGCGGGGTGCTGACCTTGAACGTCAGAATTTTCCTTATTTTTTGAATTAGATTTAAGCAAATGGCTTTAAAAGTACGAGTGATCACCCCAGACCGGACGGTACTGGATGACAGTGTCGAAGAAGTCATCCTCCCCAGTAGTTCTGGTCAAATCGGTATTTTGTCGGGCCACGCGCCCCTCCTCACAGCCCTCGAATCCGGCGTCATTCGCGTCCGGACCAGTGGTTGGGAGAACATCGCAATTACCGATGGCTTTGCTGAGGTAGAAGCTAATGAAGTGAAGGTGCTGGTTAACACTGCAGCCAAAGGTCAAGACATCGATCTTGAAGAAGCCCGCAAGGCCTTTGAAAGTGCAAAGGCACAACTTGATCAAGTCAATGCGGCAGATCGTAAAGCAATCCTTGATGCCCGCAAAGAACTCAAGCGGACCCGGGCCCGCTACATGGCGGCTGGTGGCATGGCATAGGCAATGTGTCGCCCTAGAGCCAAAAGAAAAATTTTGCAATAAAAAGGCAGCCCTAGAGCTGCCCATTTTTTTATAGAAATTAATTACAAAATAACAATCGTAAAAACTTAGATAGTGATTACATTTAAGACAAGCACAGGGGCAATTGACTTTAGTTACTGCCGCTAAAGGCCACTTCAGGGAATTTTGCCTGGGCTTCAGCCATACTGGTCTTTTTGCCATGTTCTTGCCAGTAATTGATAACTTCTGTGGCTTGGTTGAGCACTTCGATGCGCTCTGCCTCAGAAATCCAGTGCTTCGCTTCTAGTTCGTCTTTTAATTGTTGCCAAGCGTCGTTACGGGGCCAAAAGAAATAGGCGGTCAAAGGACTGGTGCCTTTCCCAACAACTTGATCCACGGCGATCGCCACGTCTTTATCTAACCAAAGTACCTTTAAAAGAAATCTTTCTACCAAAGAAGCCTCCAAACCCAAATTTACACAAGTGGTTTCAAAAATTTACAGTCTATTATTTTACATTGAAGCGGGAGATTTGGATGCCCCCTAGAAAATCTCCTGACGAATTGGGGAAACAAATCCAGAGAAATAAACACTTGTTACCGGGGGCGATCGCCCCAAGCTATGTCATTGTGACGGGCGAATGTTAGACTATTTGCAGATAGATAAAATATTTTTTATCTATACCACCCCGATCAAGAAATCCTGAAGTGGGCCTGACCCGCTTTTTTTGTTGTCTAGATTTCCCCATGGCTCATCCCCTCATCCCCCGAATCGTAACCTGTGCCGAACCCATTGCTGCAGAGTTGGGTTTAGAAGTGGTAGACGTGGTGTTCCAGACGAATAAAAAACCACCAGTCCTCAGAATTGATGTCCGGAATCTCTCCCAAGACACTGGCCTGGAAGATTGCGAGCGCTTCAGTCGCCTACTCGATCCCCAACTGGAAGCCCAAGAGATTATTCCTGGGGCCTATGTGCTGGAAGTCTCTAGCCCTGGCACCGACCGTAACCTCACCACAGATCGAGAGTTTATCGCCTTCCGGGGCTTTCCTGTCCGGGTGAAAACCTATGCTCCCTACAAAGATCAAAAAGAGTGGTGTGGCACCCTCCGGGAACGGGATGAAGCGGCAATCCATCTCAATCTCAAGGGCAAGGCGATCGCCATTCCCCGGGAACTGGTCGCCAAAGTACAGCTAGATGACCAACCCTAGTTGCCCCAAACTGCCCCAAGCTTTGTTCATTTATCGATTTTTTCTATCCGTAAATTTCTATGTCCCTTGTTAGTCTCACTGGTTTAAGCGCCCTCGTTGAAGAAATCAGCGATCGCCACAATTTACCCCAAAGTGCCGTCCATGAAGCCCTCCGGGAAGCCCTGCTCAAAGGTTATGAGCGCTATCGCCGTTCCCTAACGCTCAACCAAGCCACCCCCTTCGCCGAAGATTACTTCGATAACTTTGAAGTCGAACTAGACCTCGAAGACGAAGGCTTTCGGGTATTGGCCACCAAGGTGATTGTCGAAGAAGTGGAAAACTCCGATCATCAAATTGCCCTACAAGAAGTCCAAGAAGTCGCCAATGAAGCCCAACTCGGTGATTCCGTAATCCTAGACGTCACCCCCGAACAGAGTGATTTTGGGCGGATGGCCGCGATTCAAACCAAGCAAGTGCTGCTTCAGAAATTACGGGATCAGCAACGCAAACTCGTCCAAGAAGAATTCCAAGAACTAGAAGGAGAAGTCCTCCAGGCCCGTGTCCTCCGTTTTGAGCGGAACTTTGTGGTGATGGCGGTTACCAGCGCCTTTGGTCAACCAGAAACCGAAGCCGAATTACCCAGACGGGAGCAGCTCCCCAACGACAATTACCGCGCCAATACCACCTACAAAGTCTATTTAAAACACGTCAAAGAAGGCTCCCACCGTGGCCCCCAGTTAGTCGTTTCCCGCGCCGCCGCAGATTTAGTCGTTTACCTGTTTGCCAACGAAGTCCCAGAAATCGAAGAAGAAATCGTGCGGATTGTGGCCGTTGCCCGGGAAGCGAATCCCCCCGGCCGTTATGTTGGCCCCCGCACAAAAATTGCCGTGGATACCCTAGAGCGGGATGTTGATCCTGTCGGTGCTTGTATTGGGGCACGGGGATCACGGATCCAAGCCGTAGTTAATGAACTGCGGGGCGAAAAAATTGATGTGATCCGTTGGTCACCGGATCCAGCGACTTACATTGCCAATGCCCTGAGCCCAGCACGGGTCGATGGGGTAATCTTGGTTGATGCGGAAGAGCGACAGGCCACGGTATTAGTCCCCGAAAACCAACTGAGCCTTGCCATTGGTAAGGAGGGACAAAATGTGCGTTTGGCCGCACGCTTGACGGGCTGGAAAATTGATATTAAAGATAGTGCTAAGTACGAGGCAGAACAGGCTGCCCTCGCTGAACAAGAGACAGCCCCCCCCCATGAAATGGCATCGGAAACTGCTGTGCTGCCGGATCAAGCTGAAACGGAACCTTTAGAAGAAGAGGCCACGCCAACGGACGCTTAGATTCCGGGGGGAATTTTGATGTAAAAGGCGATCGCCATTTCAACCATTGCCATGGAACCAAATCTACGCCGCTGTGTTGCCTGCCGCAAACTTGCCCCAAAACAATCTCTTTGGCGGGTGGTTCGAGTCTATCCATCCCAGCAGGTACAATTAGATCGGGGCATGGGGCGTTCCGCCTATCTCTGTCAATGTCACCATTGTCTAGAAATGGCCCAGCGCAAAGATCGGCTCGGGCGATCGCTCAAAAAGAACGTCTCCCCTGAGATTTATCAAACCCTAAAAGAACGCTTAAATTCTCTCAATTAAAGCTCTAACAATCGCCACTCCTCAAGCCATTATGGACGCGCGATGCTATTTAAAATCATCCCTGAAATTACTCAGATTAAACCTTCTTTTTATTGTTGAACTCTAGCAAGCTCGGAGGCCTTTCCATTCATCATTGCCGCTAATCCCCGTTGGATTTAGATCCCACAATCCACATTAAACCCACCTATCCCTCACTCACCCTCAATTTGTACGACTAGTAGTTAAGGACATTATTGGATGAATAACGAAAAAGTTAGAATTTACGAACTTTCAAAGGAACTAGATCTCGAAAACAAAGACATTTTAGAATTCTGTGGCCAGCTCTCCATTGATGTGAAGAGTCACAGTAGCACCATCACGACAGAAGAAGCTGATAAAATCCGGGCGATCGCCACACAAAAGCGCCCCCAAGGCCCCAAGGCCCCAAGGCCCCAGAGAAAGAAAAAACAAGAAATTCTCTCCGTCCAGCACCAGCCCCAGGGCGCAAAACCCCAGGCTAGTAAATCAGAATCAGCCGACGCAAATCAACCAACCTCAACAGCCAAAAAGCTTGAACGTCCGAAATTGCAGTCTCCTCCGAGTCGAGGAAAAGAGACACCTGCACAACCAGAAGAGTCTCCGGCCAACAATGGAGCCAAAGCTGAGCCAGTGGCCAAGACAACTTCCCCCAAAGCAGAACCAGCAGCCCCCGCTGCCCCGAAACCCAAGCTCATGGGGCCGCCGCCTCGGCCAACCCCCAAATCATCTGCTCCCAAGACGCCCGATGCCAGTCCTGTAACGGCAGAAACAAGCAGTGGGGCAACCCAAGCCGATGTGAGGGCCAAATCCCTCTCGAAAAATACCGCCGAAGCCCCGGCTAAAGCACCAAAATTACGGCCAAAACCGCAAATTGTTGGCACCGTCAGTAAAAAGCCCACCCCCGTTCAAGCGATTGAACCCGAGCTTGACGAAGAACCCGATACCAACAATGTCGAAGGGGATGATGACGCAACCCCAGAAGTCCTTCTCGCTCCCCCCAAACGTCCTGCTGCAAAACCCAAAAAAGCCATTGGTCCGAAACCCAGCAAACGTAAAGTCTGGGAAGATGAGGAAGAGGACGAATCCGAAAGCAAGAAGACAAAAACCAGCAAACTCAAGCGTCGCCCCGTTGTCATTGATGACGATGATGACGACTTTGGCACAACCACAAACAACAATGCCGAAGTGCCTTCTGTCAGCTTGTCCATTGCCCGTCCCCCCAAACCGAAGAGTGCTTCATCGTCTCCTTCCCCAAGCAAGCCATCACCTTCAAAACCGAAGAAACCAGCGGCGAAACGATCTGGCAGTGGTGGCAGTGGTCAATCTCAGAAAGAACAACGGCGCGATCGCCCTGATGTGAAAACACCACCAGCGGAGATCACCCTCACAGAAACCATGACCCTCCGGGAAATGGCAGATATTCTCTGCATCGCTGAAACAGACATTATCCGTCGCCTCTTTAGTAAGGGGATCGCGATCAACATCACCCAAACCCTAGACTACGACACCGCCCAGATGGTAGCCGAGGAATTTGACGTGAAAGTCATTGCCCCAGAGGTGAAATCAGCGGCTGAAAAATCCACAGAAATGCTGGATGTGGCCGACCTCGAACACCTCCAACATCGTCCTCCAGTCGTCACCATCATGGGTCACGTTGACCACGGTAAAACTACCCTCCTGGACTCCATTCGCGAGACTAAGGTGGCCCAAGGGGAAGCCGGGGGAATTACCCAGCACATCGGTGCTTACCACGTGGACATCGAACACAACGGGAAACCCGGTCAAATTGTTTTCCTCGATACTCCTGGTCACGAAGCCTTTACGGCCATGCGGGCCCGGGGCGCAAAGGTGACAGATATTGCCATTCTTGTTGTCGCCGCCGATGACGGTGTCCGTCCCCAGACCCTAGAGGCGATCCGCCACGCCCAAGCGGCCAAAGTGCCCATCGTTGTGGCGATCAACAAAATGGATAAACTCGGCGCAGAACCGGATCGCGTCAAGCAGGAACTCTCAGAACAGGGCTTAGTGCCTGAGGAGTGGGGCGGCGAAACCATTATGGTGCCCGTCAGTGCCCTGAAGGGAGAGAATCTAGATACTCTCCTGGAAATGATTCTGCTCGTCTCTGAGATTGAAGAACTCTCGGCGAACCCAGATCGTCTGGCGAGAGGCACAATCATTGAAGCCCACTTGGATCGCGCTCGCGGCCCGGTAGCGACTCTGTTAGTACAGAACGGAACCCTACGGGTTGGTGACATCATTGTGGCGGGATCGGTGATGGGTAAAATCCGGGCCATGATTAGCGATCGCGGTGAAAAAGTCACGGATGCAACACCGTCTTTTGCAGTGGAAATCCTTGGTTTAAGTGAGGTACCAGCGGCTGGGGATGAATTTGAAGTCTACTCCAGTGAAAAAGAAGCCCGGGCGATCGCCGACGAACGGGCTGAAGGGAAGCGTCAATCTCGGCTCCAACAGGCCATGTCTTCCCGACGGGTCAGCCTCAGCAGTCTCTCGGCCCAAGCCCAAGAAGGGGAACTCAAGGAACTTAACTTGGTACTCAAGGCTGATGTCCAGGGTTCCGTCGAGGCGATTCTTGGCTCCCTCCAACAACTGCCCCAGGACGAAGTCCAAATTCGTGTCTTGCTGTCTGCTCCCGGTGAAATCAGCGAAACAGATGTCGATCTTGCCGCTGCCAGTGGGGCGATCATTATCGGCTTTAACACGACCTTGGCTCCCGGTGCGCGACAGGCCGCCGAACAAGAAGGAGTTGATATCCGCGAATATAACGTGATCTACCGTTTCCTCGAAGAAATCCAAGGGGCGATGGAAGGTCTCCTGGATCCAGAGGAAGTCGAAGAACCCTTGGGTCGGGCCGAAGTGCGGGCCGTCTTCCCCGTCGGTCGTGGCTCCGTTGCGGGCTGTTATGTCCAGTCGGGTAAGGTCGTTCGTAACCGGATGATCCGCGTGCGTCGGGGTGATGTCGTCGTCTATGACGGTTCCCTCGATTCCCTCAAGCGTGTCCGCGAGGATGTCCGGGAAGTCAATTCTGGCTATGAATGCGGGATTGGCGTCGATAAATTTAGCACCTGGAAAGAAGGGGACATTATCGAAGCCTACGAAATGGTCTTCAAACGCCGCACCTTGGCGGGCCGCACCAGTTAAGTGACGCACGTTGTTTAACTGGCGATAATCCTTTAATCCAAAACCTCCTGGGCAACTGGGAGGTTTTTTTGGTGATCGCCAATTTCACCTTCAATTTCCCCCTGGGGATTCAGGGAGTCACGTTTCGGTAGGTTTCAAGACAGGATAAGATATGGGATGATCACTCTTTAGTAATTTCAAGGCGTTATTAAAAATGGATGTTCTTTCTCTAGGTTGGGGCGCGCTATTGGCCCTGTTCACTTGGTCGATCGCCATGGTTGTTTGGGCACGTAACGGTTTCTAGGATCGTGGAAACAATTTTTTTAAATTCTCTTTTTTTGGGAGCCCTTGCCTTGCTGCTACTGGTCAGCGGTGGGATCTCCTACCTCACCTTTGTGGAATGGCGCGATCGCCGTCGTCAAGACCGAGATAAACGGGGCAAGTAACCCTCAAACGAACTTGCGCGGCCTTGGTGCCTTTCCCGAACTATCTTGCTTGGTTAATCTCCTGTGATGGCAGGGGATTTTTTTGTGGATGTTGTGCCTAGACAATTTCTACAGACGCCCCAGAAGACGAACAATTTCTGCCACAATCAAAGGAAGTACCATTTCCAAAAACCATGGCGATTCCCGCAAACGAAATTGATTTAGCCCGGTATCTCGAACATTCTCTGTTGCACCCAGCAGCCACCGCAGTCCAGGTCAAAGAATGCTGTGAGGCGGCAGTCCAATTTGATTTTCCGGCGGTCTGCCTCTACCCAACGGCGATAAAAACAGCCCGAGATTACTTACACCAGCGACCGATTCAGATTTGTTCTGTCGTCGGTTTTCCGGCCGGGGCCCATACGACCGCAACCAAACTCTACGAAGCCCAGGAAGCAGTAGAAAATGGCGCAACGGAATTAGATGTGATGCTTAATTTGGCCTTGGTGAAAATGGGGGAATCGGAGAAGCTTTACCAGGAAGTGGCGCAAATCGTCGAACTAACTAAGGTTCCCATCAAAGGCATTTTAGAAACGGCTCTCCTAACCGATACCGAAAAACGCCTTGCCGCAGAAATTTGCCTCGATGCAGGGGTGAGTTATCTCAAAACCTCAACGGGCTGGTTCGGGGGGGCAACGGTGGCCGATGTAAAGTTGCTCCATGGGATCACCAAAGGGCGCATTGGGATCAAGGCAGCAGGAGGGATCAAAACGGTTGACCAGGCGATCGCCTTAATCCAGGCTGGGGCAACTCGCCTTGGCACCTCCCGGAGTATCAAGATTATGCAGGAAAGGGAACAAGCGAGCGACAACCCAACTTGGTAAATACGGCATGTCTTTTAAAGTCACAGGCATCATTCTCAAAGGCAGCCCCCTCGGTGAAGCGGATCGGCTGGTAACGATCCTATCGCCGGAACAAGGGTTGGTAAAAGCCGTCGCCCCAGGGGCGCGTCAACATCGTTCTGCCCTGCGGGGACGCACAGAATTACTGGTGGTCAATGAATTTGTTTTGACCAGGGGGCGATCGCTAGACCGGATCCAACAGGCGGATATGCTCACCTCCTATTCTGGCCTCAGACATGATTTTGCCAAATTAGCCGTGGGTCAATACCTCGCAGAAGTAACCCATTACCTCGCAGTGAGCCAAACTCCCCAGCCGGAATTATATGAACTGCTCCGGGAACATCTGCGCCGCATCGAAGCTTTAGAATTTCAGCCCAGCGCCAGGGTGACCCAGATCATCGCCCACCTAACCCAAGCTCTATTTCATCTGTTGGCGATCGCCGGTTTTGCCCCCCAAGTTCAACATTGCCAGGGCAGTCAAACCCTTATTTCTCCCAACTTTGTTGATCCCCGGTGGCGCATTGGCTTTAGTCACGATCTGGGGGGGATTATGGTGCTGGGCCAGGGAAACATTCGTCCCGATCAACGGCTGACGGCTTTGGAACTAGATATTTTACAAATGCTACCCAACCGTAATTTGCCGGAGCTGCAACGGTGGTCCCAAGCAGAACAAATGGTATTTTCCTTAGAAACGGCTTGGCTCCGGGTTGAACATCTGTTGCGGCAGTACCTTGAGCATCACATTGGCAAAACCCTCAAGGCGGCCCCGCTCATCGATACCCTTGCCCCCCTAGCTTTTTAAGGGGCGATCGCTAATTGCTGGCTGCAGCCGGGGCTGAGGATTCTTGGGCCTGGAGTTGTTGCACCCGTAGTTCCACAGCTTCTAAATTTTGTTGGTAACTGGCCCGTTTCGCCTGGGCAAAATCGTAGTAAAAATCCTCTGCTGGAATTGCGTCTAAGGTGGCGATCGCCGTTTGCCACTGTTCAATAATCTCTTGCCATTGGGCCACAGAAGAGGGCGGATTTTCAGCCATTTGGGCTGCCGTTGCTCCCTGGGATAAGCCTGTGATTAGATTGCCAAGACTGCCATTGAGGGACTGGTAATCGGCGAGTTGGGTCTGCACTTCCCCATACCGAGGTGACCAACGGGGCACGGTTTCTAGGGTGGCGATCGCCTCTTCTAAATTGGCTTGGGCCTGGAGAATCGCTTGGCCAGAGGGATTTTCGCCAGCAGCAAACAGCGATCGAGCCGGATCAGCCAGTTGTGTGGCGGTGGTCAGAGGCGCACAGGCACCAATCACACAGGGACGACTCAAACCATAGCCCGCTACCCCCACAAGGACTAACAACAAACCCGCACCGAGGATTAGGGGGCCTTTTTTGCGAGGGCGATCAGAGGATTCGGTAAACTCTTCTAGCCCCCCGTCAGCAGTGGTAAACCCTTCAAAATCGCCGCTGGAATCCGTCGGCTCTTCTTCTGGGGCAGCGGTGTCAAACGAGTCTTCTTCTAACTCATTGCCCACGGGCGGAAAGGGATCATCCGTGGCTTCGAGATCAATATCTTCCGGAAATTCAGATTGTTCAGGAGAGTCCGGTTCATTTTCTGGAGGTTCTCCATCGGAAACCGGCTCAACTTCAGACTGGGTGAGGGCGTGGAAAGCATAGGGTTCGTTGGCCCCAGTAATCCGCAAATAAATGAGGGTTTGATGCCCTTGGACGCGGGGATCACCCTGGAGGCGATCGCGGATGAGCCGGAAAAGGGGCGGGAGCTCTGCCGGGGCCGGAGCTTGATGTTGCACCAGGACAAGCAACAGACCTTCCTTAAAGAGACAACGCACCTGAATCGGGTCTGTGGGGAAATATTCTGCTTCAAGTTGAGTTTGGAGATCCGCTTGCAGATCCTGGAGATTTAACGGGGCAACATCGGACATAACCGCAAGAACAGCCTATGGACTTGAAATGTCATTGTAAGTAAAGCTCAAAAAAAAAGTCTTGTCAAAAGACCCCGGCGATCGCCAAAGCTCAGTTTATTTAGCGGGGCTGTTGCCGCAAAAATCCACTAAAACTATCGACTCCCCAAGTAAGCAAGAGGAAACAAAGCAAGGTCAGACTGACGCCACCATAATTAAAACTGCTCAATTGTTCCATCAAAAGTCGTCCGAGGCCGCCCGCCCCCACGAGGCCGACAATGACCGTTTCCCGTAGACAGACTTCCCAACGATAAAAACTGTAGGCAATAAAATTAGGCAGCGTTAAAGGCACCGTACCGTAGAGCCAAACATTGCCTTCGCTGCTGCCCAAGTTTCGGAGAGCATTGAGGGGCGCAAGGGGAACATTTTCAATCACTTCGCCCATTAATCTGCCTAAAATGCCCAGGTTATGAATCCCCAGGGCGATCGCCCCCGGCAAAGTCCCCGGAAACATCACGAATACCACTACCAATGCCCAGATGGGAGCCGGAATACTGCGACAGACCAAAAGCACTAAATGACTTAAGAGCCGTTGTCCCCAGAAAATGGGCCGCTGATTTTTCGCTGCCAAAAAGGCCAGAAAGAATCCGCCCACCCCCGCTAAGGCGATCGCCAAAATAGACATCTCCAGAGTCTGTAGACTCAGGATCGCTAACTGTTTTCCCTGGGCGAAATCGAAACTGACAGTCTGGAGTTGAGTTATAACTTCCCCCAAAAAGTCTTGGCCCCGGCCAGACCAGAGTCGCGACCAATCGGGCTGAATATACCAAAATCCCCAAGCCACTAAACCACTACCGAAAAGCATCGTACCGAGGAGCCAATCCCGTCGCTGTCCCCCCAATTTGTAACGGTGGCTGTTGAGGTCAAAGCGACTGGTGCAATCCAGCCGTTGCCGCAAAAAATGGCTCCCCCAATCCACCACCCCATTCAACGCAATCAGGGCATAAAACAACGTCCAAAGCTGTTCGTAGCGGAGGGATTGCAGACTTAAATAAATCTCATAGCCCAGGCCCCCAGCACCAATAATGCCCAACACAGCCGCCGAACGCAGGGAACATTCAAAGCGATAAAAACTGTAGGACAACAAATTAAACAAAGCCTGGGGCAAAATCCCATAGAGAAAGGCTTGGGCCGTGGGGACACCGCTATAAATTAAGGCTTCAAAGGCGGCCCGGGGAGTCTCATCAATGATTTCGGCAAAAATTTTCGCCACAATCGCCCCAAAGGGAATGGCGATCGCCCCCAAGGCCACCACCGGATCTAGGCCCCAAATATTAATCAAAATCAGACCCCACACCACCTCATGGATCGAACGGGGTACAGCCAAGAGCAACCGGATGCCACCCCCCAACTGCTTGCCTTGGGGAAAAATCGTCTCCCAGAGTAACCTGGCACTGAGTAGCCCGCCGATAGTACCCACCACCAAACTCAAAAAGGTGCCGCAGATCGCATAGGCAAAGGTGGTCAGGCTTGCCTGGCAGGTCAGGAGGAGAAAGTCTACTGTTAAATTTGGCTGAAAAGCGGCCCCCACAAATCGCCCAAGGGTGCCTAAACCCTGGCCATTAAATAGGGCTCCACCCCGAACGGTAACGTCGATCAAACTGAAGGCGATCGCCAGGCCAAAAAGACCAAACCCCCAAGCCTTGGGCTGAACATTTCGGGGCAGCGGCAGGGAGATTCTAAACATCAATGGCAAGATTCGGCGGAGAGTATGGCAAAATTATCAACAAATAATTATTAAACACATTAAGGAAACCCTCATTATGACTCCCTCTTTGGCAAACTTTTTCTATAGCCTCTTGGCTGGCACCTTAGTTGTGGTCATTCCTGCCACCGCATTTTTGATTTTCATCAGTCAGCAGGACAAAATTAAGCGCTAGATATTCCCTTCCAAAACACGAAACTGCGAGGTGGGCATTTTGTAACATTGCCCACCTCTGTTTTCATCTGAGATATCTTATAGTCTGGAAACGGAAGTCGTTAGCTAAATCATGAGGAAGCCCGACGCTGTAATTTTAATTCAGCGTCGGGATAAGAAGCGGTAAGTCATAGCAACGCGGAGACAAACAACAAATCTTAGGGAAATCAACAAGCTCCCTAGAACCTGATAGAATAACCTGATGCTTAACCTCACTTACGAGTACAGAGCCTATCCAACGGCCAATCAATCTTCCACAATGGAGGAGTGGCTGGCAACGTGCAAACGCGTCTATAACTACGCCTTGGCGGAGCGTCGTGACTGGATTCAGGCCCGTAAGTGCCCAGTTAATGCTTGCAGTATTCAGCGGGAATTTATTTACCCAATGGATTCAGAAAAGCCGACCTATTACAGTCAAAAGCGCAATTTGACCGCCGCAAGGAAAACTAATTCTTTTCTGCAAGCGGTGCATTCTCAAGTGCTTCAGGATGTGATGGGCAGGCTGGAAAAGGCGTTTAATGCATTGTGGAATAGTGGGTTCGGATTCCCACGGTTTAAGAAGCGTTTTCGCAGCTTTAACTTCCCGCAGTTGGGCAAAAACCCAATTGGTGACAATCAAATTAAGTTGCCTGTATTTGGTTGGGTTAAGACCGTGATGCACCGTCCTATCCCTGATGGGTTTGAGGCGAAGCAAGCACGGGTGGTTAAACGCGCTTCTGGCTGGTATATCCAGTTGGTAATCCAAAGCGACGTCAAAATACCAGAACCCCCAATTAAAGGCCACGCCATTGGTATTGATGTGGGGTTAAGTCATTTTGTTGCTACATCAGACAACGAGTTGATAGCAAGACCTCAATTCTTTGTGGAGGCACAACACAGGCTGAAAGTGCTGAACCGTGCCGTTGCCAGAAAGCAGAAAGGTTCAAAGAACCAGCAAAAAGCTCGTCAACGAGTCGCCAGATTCTATGAACGAATTGCGAACCGACGCAAAGATTTTCACCGTAAGTTAGCCCATCATCTCTGCGACCAAGCAGGGATGATATTTGCGGAGGAGTTGAACCTAAAAGGACTGGCTAAAGGAATGCTGGGGAAGCATTGCCTGGATGCGGGTTGGGGGCAGTTCCTGGATACATTGAAATGGGTTTGCTTTAAGCGTGGGGTGTATTTCCAAAAAGTTAAAGCCGCTGGTACAAGCCAGGAATGCCCAGAGTGTGGGGTAGCGGTGAAAAAAGATTTGTCCATGCGTCGGCATGAATGTCCAGAATGTGGCTACACAACCAATCGAGATGTAGCCAGTGGGCAAGTGATTCGCAATCGTGGACTAGCTAGCACTGAGCATGTTGCTGAGCTTGTCGAAGCATGTCGAAGTGTAGCGGTTGGACAGACCGTTCAATCCTGTGGAGCTACGCCCAGTGGGGAGGCTTTGAAGCAGGAATTTCTTGAGGCGACTTAAGAAGCCCGCGCTGTCTCCTAGAGCAGAGTCGGGAGTATGTCACTATAGAAGGTAGAGTCAAGGGAGATCAACAATGGTTAATTTTGGGCTAAATTCCGCCAGTATCTTGGGGATTGCGCTGGCCGCAGCGGGTGCATCCCTCTATTTTTTACGGTCGGTACGCCCAGAACTTTCCCGCGACCACGATATTTTCTTTGCGGCGGTTGGGTTATTGTGCGGCTTCATTCTCCTGTTCCAAGGGTGGCGTTTAGACCCGATTTTGCAATTTGGTCAATTTCTCCTGTCTGGCTCAGCGGTATTTTTCGCCATTGAATCAATTCGCCTCCGGGGTTTGGCCACAGAGCAGGCCCGCCGCAATACGCCCATTGTGGACGATGAACGGCCCGTCAGTCGGGTTTATCGGGCGGAGCTGGATCAGATTGAGCCTTACCAAGGGGAAGAACGCTATGAACGTCGGTTGCGGGGCTATCCTGAACCCCGTTCGAGTCGGAGCCGGGGCTATGAAGATGAAGCCCCTCGGGGAACGAGTACCCGACCCAGTAGCCGCCCCACCAATCGTCCTCCCACGGATTATGGCGATCGCCCCAGTGGCCGACCCACCAGTCGTCGCCCCAGTCGCCCCACACCCCCTAGCCGCCGCCCCCGTCCAGATCGCTATGACAATGGCGGCTACGATGCCTATGGCCCCAGCGGCAATGTCACCGATGTCTGGTCAGAAGATGCCTGGGAACAAGGCGATCGCCCCGTCGATGAAGCGCCCCGTCGACCCCGCCGCCCCCGACCCGATGATGAGCCACCAGCCCCCCGTCGTCCCCGTCGGCCTCGCCCCGATAACTATGGTGCCTCCGATGAGGAAGTGGCCACCGTTGACTATCAACCCATTGATGGGGCCTCCTTTGGTGAGGATCAAGATTGGGATGATCCGGCCCCCGACAATCCAGAAATGCCAGAAGGCGATCGCCCCAACAACCCCGTCAATTTCGACTACTAATTGCCCGAATTTTCTGCCCATTAACGAACGTGCTTAGGCAAACCCCTCGCTTTCTCTGGTTGTTGATGATATTGGTGGGATTGGGAGGCTGCTCCTTTGGCAACACCCCCTTAACCCCGGTCTCCCTCAATAGCCGCTTCCATGATGAACAGCCTGCGTTGAGTGGGGATGGTCGCTGGTTGGCTCTAATTTCTAATCGCCATGGCACCAGTGAACTGCTTTTTTATGACTTAAACCAAAAGCAGTTTGTGGAATTGCCGAATCTCAATCAAAAAAATGCAATTTATGAAAGCCCTAGCCTAAGCCGTACCGGGCGTTACCTTGTTTATCTTTCTAGTCCCCTGGGGAAGCCGGATATTATCCTCTACGATCGGGCGACCAAGCAGTCTGATATTTTGACCCAGGGCTACCGTCATTGGGTGCGCAACCCCCAAATTAGCCCCGATGGCCGCTATGTGGTGTTTGAATCAGCTCGGCGGGGCCAGTGGGACATTGAGGTTTTAGACCGTGGCCCGAATATTGAATTTGATTTACCCCAGGAAGTGATTGTAAATCCGTCAGGTTAACCGCGCCGCTGTAGGTAAGTTGGCGATTGCTTCAGCGGAAAATGTTGAGCCCCATTGCTGTGGGCAATTGTTAACAATGTGAGAAAAAGTCGTCTTGCTCTACCTTGACAGATGAGTAGATCGGAGTATCATGTCATATATCTTAACTTTTATTGACTGTGCGCTCCCTAACCGCCCCACCATGACAGCTAGGGAAGTAAAAATCCGCACCAACGCCATTCGGGCGATCGCCTTTTGCAGCAGAAATAGTATTGAATAATGATTAACCCATCGATTTTGAGTCTCGGAGTTGCTGCTTGTGCAACTTGTTTGAGTGTCACCACAAAGGAAGAAATTGTCAAAGTTGCTACGGGATGCGTGGCTATCCTCGCCGGATTTCTGGCCTTGTGTTACGCCCCCTGGGTCGTTAAGGTACTCGTCATTGCATTACCAATCATCATCGAGCGCCTCAAAGCCCGTTCTTCTGATCTTTGAATTTCTGTGCGACTTTCTGACTATTGTTCTATTGTTGCGCTGTCGTGACAGAACGAGTCCGGTGGTGCTGACTTAACTGTTGGTCAAACCAAGAAAGAATTCTTTGCCATGCCCACCAGGGATCACTGTCTCCCCAATGGTTTTGACAGTGGCGATCGCTAATGTAACCCACATGGCCCCCAAGCTTTGTAATTTGGGTATTGAGGTGAGTATTTCGTTGATCGACATAGCGGAGATCTTCAACAAGATCCGGCGCAAACAGAGGATCATCCGCCGCATACAGCATAAAGGTCGGCCTGTGCAAATCCTGGAGAAAATAAAGGGGACTACTGGCTTCATAATAGGCTTGGGTTGTGGTGAAACCTAACTTTGGAATCACGAGATATTGATCAAATTCTCGAATCGTCGTCGCCTTTTCAATGGTTTCAGTCTGGAAAGCGTGGGGATGGTAGCTTTGAAGTTGCCAAGCCAATTTCTGTAAATTTTTGGCGATCGCCTGCTCAAAATAGCATTTGAACGGATGTTTTTCGAGATAACTGAGGGAACGGTGGGATTCTAAACTGGGACAAATGACAGCGCCCGCGAGAATGTCTTCCCCTTGCAGCCCTAAAGCCTTTAAATTCAATTCCTGGGCTTTTTTTAATCCCCACAAAGCTAATTGTCCCCCCAGAGAATAACCAGCAAAGAAAAAAGGCGACTTTAACCCCAGTTGTTGTTTGCCCTGGGCTGCTAGACGCACAAAATCTTCGCCTTCAAGGAGGCCGTCACTGGTCAAATCAGGGGAGAGGGCTGCTGTTTTACCATGGGCACGCCAATCGAACAATAAAACACCATAGCCTGCCTGGAAAGCCTTATGGGCGAGAATTTCTAGAAACCATTGGTCTTCTAAACTGCCGGTAATGCCATAGGTAGCAACGATCGTTCCTTTTGAATTACTGGGTTGCGCATATTGGCAAAAAATAGGCGTTTGATTCGCCCCCGTCAGGATCACCTCCCGATACTTTAAAGGAGATGTTTTTGGTTGACTGTGCCACTGTTTCGCAGCACCAAAGGCCGCATAGATTGTCATGGCAATGCCAGACCGTAACCAGAGGGGCGGTTGATAAAACATAAAACTACATCTTGCTATTATTTTTTAGTCGCTTTCTTGGCCAATTGCTTGGCTTTTTTTGCTGCTTTTTTCGCCGCTTCTTGCTCTGCTTTTAGACGTCGTCGTGCTGCTTCTTTTTCTTGTTCGATTTTTTCAAGATAGTAATGATAATCGCCGTTGTAAACAATAAATTCTCCGTCGCGAATTTCGACAATTTTATTGGCGACTTGGGAAATAAAGAAACGGTCGTGGGAGACAATCGCCACGGTGCCGTCATATTCCTTGAGGGCGTTTTCCAACATTTCCTTCGCTGGAATATCAAGGTGATTGGTCGGCTCATCGAGGATTAGAAAATTTGCGGGCCGCAGCAACATTTTTGCCAGGGCTAACCGGGCTTTTTCACCACCACTAAGGGCACCTACTTTTTTGAAAACGGTGTCGCCACTAAAGAGGAATTGCCCTAGGAGCGTCCGGACTTCGCCATTTTTCCAATCGGGTACTTCATCATGAATCGTATCCATTACCGTTTTTTCAAGGTCGAGGGCTTCAGCTTGGTTCTGCTCAAAATAACCAGGAATGATGTTGTGGGTGCCAATTTTAACGTTGCCTTCGTCGTAGCTTTCCATGCCCATGATCATGCGCAGGGTTGTGGACTTGCCGCAGCCATTCGGCCCTAAAAAAGCAATGCGATCGCCGCGTTCGATGGCCAGATTCGCACCGAGAAACAGAATTTTGTCGTCGTAGGTGTGGGTCAAATCCTGAATTGTCACCACCTCCTGGCCACCCCGGGGCGCTGGGGGAAACTGGAACTTGAGGGTGCGCACATCACTAATGGGCGCTTCGATGCGTTCGACCTTATCTAATAGTTTTTCGCGACTTTTTGCCTGGGTGCTGCGGGTGGCACTCGCCCGGAATTTTTCAATGAATTCCTGTTGCTTGGCCAAGTCTTTTTGTTGGCGCTCAAAGGCGGATTGCTGGGCGTCTTTATTTTCTGCTTTTTGCTGCAAATACTGAGAATAGTTACCGAGATAGGTGGTCGAAATTCCCCGCTCCGTTTCAACAATTTTCGTACAAAGGCGATCAAGAAATTCTCGGTCATGGGAAATAATCACCATCGGCGTCTTTAAACCCCGGAGATAATTTTCCAACCATTCAATGGTTTCTAGATCTAGATGGTTGGTCGGCTCGTCTAGAAGGAGAATATCTGGTTCCTGGAGGAGAATTTTGCCCAAACTGATCCGCATCTGCCAGCCGCCACTAAAGGAACTCACCAGGCGATCGCCATCTTCGATCTCAAAGCCCACTTCCGGGAGAATTTTTTCAATTTGGGACTCTAAACGATAGCCGTCAAGGGCTTCAAATTTCCGTTGGGCTCGGTCAAGCTGGTGGATTAGATCATCTAAATCGGCATCCGGCTCGGCCATTTCATGCTGAATGCGGTGGATTTCATCCTGCACAGCATTGGCTTCTGTAAAAACTGTCCATAGTTCTTCGCGCACTGTGCGCGTCGGCACCACGTCAAATTCTTGGGTTAAATGGGCAATGCGCAGATCTGCCGGACGAATAATTTCGCCATCCGTCGGCTCCACTTCCCCCATAATGATCTTCATCTGGGTAGATTTTCCCGCACCGTTGACTCCCACAAGGCCGACCCGTTCACCTGTTTTCACTTCCCAGTTAATATCCTTGAGAACTTCGCCGGTGGGATAAATTTTGCGGATGTGCTCAAGTCTTAACATCGGGAAAAACTCCTGGTTGGGATCAGCATCAGTCTATAACAAATTGTAAACTTTTTTCGTTCACTCCTTTGCCATGACCCGTAGTAGCCTCTCCCTGGACGCCCCTTTATATGATTACCTCCTCCGCATTTCCCTCAAAGAGCATCCCGTCCTCAAAGAATTACGGGAAATCACGGCCCAACACCCAGCAGCCCGGATGCAGATCGCCCCGGAGCAGGGCCAGTTGATGGCCTGGCTCGTGCAACTGCTGGGGGCACAGAAAACCTTAGATATCGGCGTTTTTACGGGTTACAGTGCTCTCGTTGTCGCCTTAGCTCTGCCGAAAAATGGAAAAGTCATTGCTTGCGATCGCGACCCAAGGCCAACGGCGATCGCCCAAACCTATTGGGAAAAAGCAGGGGTCACCGACAAAATTGAACTCCACCTTGCCCCGGCCCTCGAAACGTTAGATTTTCTGCTAGCGGATGGCCAAGCGGGCACCTTTGATTTTGCCTTCATTGATGCGGACAAAGGCAACTACCTAAACTATTTTGAGCGGTCTCTCAAATTACTGCGGGTCGGCGGCGTGATTGCCGTTGATAATGTGTTGTGGTCGGGACGCGTGGCCGATCCAGCGGATCAAGACAAACGTACGGAAAAAATTCGCGCTTTCAATGAAGCTTTGTACAACGACCCACGCATTAGTTTGACGGTATTGCCTGTGGCTGATGGTCTGACCCTCGCCCGCAAACTTTAGAAAAATCTGGCTTAAAGTACTTCGTCAAAGCCCGCCGCTTTTTTAACGGTGTAGAGGGGGCGTTGTTTCACCTCGTCGTAAATGCGGCCAATGTATTCACCGAGAATGCCAAGACAAATAAGTTGCACAGCTCCCAAAAAGAAAATGGCAATGGTGATCAAGGTATAGCCAATTAATTGGGCCGGGGCATTGTAGATCCGCCAAAATAACACCAAAATCATCATGGCGATCGCCACCAGGGCCGTCACCAAACCCAAATAAGTCGCAATTTTTAAGGGTTTACGGGACAGGGAAATAATCCCATCAATGGCGAGCTTCAGGGATTTACGAAAGGTGTACTTTACTTCCCCAGCAAAACGTGGCTCCCGGTTGAACTGCACCGCCGTTTGCGGAAACCCCACCCAAGCCCGGAGGCCGCGAATGTAGCGGTGTTTTTCGGGCATACTGTTGAGAATATCCACCACTTGACGGGACATCAAACAGAAATCCCCCGTATCCGTGGGAATGGAAACATCGGTGAATCGATTTAAAATCCGGTAAAAGCCATAGGCCATGAGCTTCTTAAACCAGCTTTCTCTGGCCCGACTCACCCGCTGGGCATAGACCACATGGTAGCCCGCCCGCCATTTTTCAATCAGTTGAGGAACCAGTTCGGGGGGATCCTGGAGATCGGCGTCCATGATAATGACCGCTTCCCCTTGGGCATATTGCAAACCAGCGGTGACTGCGATTTGATGGCCGAAATTTCTCGCCAAACTTAAGTAGTGGACTCTGGGATCCCTTTGGTGTAATTCATCCAAAATAGCGAGGGAACGATCTTGGCTACCATCGTCGATTAAAACCAATTCTGCGGGGCCATCTAACCCTTCAATGACCTGGACAACGCGCCGATACATTTCCGGAAGATTCGCTTCTTCGTTGTACACCGGGATGATGATGGAGTAAGTAATCATCGAAAGAAGGGGGAGATGGGTTGAGAAAATAGTTCTAGAGAATTTTGCCGAGGTGGTTCAGGGGCCAAAATTTGAAGATGGCATGGCCAATAACATTATCGGCAGGGACAAAGCCCCAGATATGGGAATCGTTGCTGTTGTTGCGATTATCACCAAGGACAAAAAAACTGTGGGGCGGCACCGTTAGGGTAGGCAATTCATAGTCAGGCGACGCAGCAATGAAGGGTTCCGTCAAAGGCACTTGGTCAACATACACGGTGCCATTGTGAACGGATACAGTTTCACCGGGGGTGGCAATAATTCTTTTGATAAACGCTTGTTGGGGATCGTAACCGAGGAGTTCTAGTTGGGGGGGCGTCCGGAAAACCACCACATCACCCCGATGCACGGGCTGGAATCGATAGGATAGTTTCTCGACAACAATGCGATCGCCTAAATCGAGGGTCGGCAGCATCGAACCGGAGGGGATATACCGGGGTTCCGCGATAAACCAGCGCACCACCAAGGCGATCGCCAGGGCAATGACTAGAATGCGAATATTTTCCCAGAGGGCAGCCCATGGTTTCGGTTGTTGATTTGTGCTGAGGTGTTCGCCCTGATCGCCCATGGGTCTCCGTGAAATTTGATACGACGGCTCTATATTGTGGCACGTTCGCTTCGTTTCAGTACAGTTCCCCATAGCCAAAACAGGAAACGGCGCAGGGATGCGGGCGCTTGGGTTCCCCAGAGATTAATCGCGACACAAACTGCCCCAAAAGCAGGCAGGAGGAAGGTGGGCACCATCACAACGCCGATCAGGAACCACGTGCTGACATGGAGCACCATCAGGGTTACGCCCCCATAAACGGCGATCGCATTTCTTTGGATCAAACTGGGGGAAGCTTGGCGCACCACGTACACCAAGGTCAAAAAACTCAAAATCAGGTTAAAGGGAACCAAACCGCCACAAATGGCAAGACAATGGCACCGGGAAAATTCACACAACTGCTCAAAAACGCTACTCAATTCGAACACGGCAATATTCAAAGGCTCTTAAAAAAAGATGATGTTATTGATCTGAGCCTAACGAATTCTTAGGAACTTTTACCTAACGTTTTATGAAGTCTCAGTCCGTAAAAACCTTACCCATTGGCGATCGCCCCGCAACCCTTGCCCTAGAAATATTTCACATTGCGCTCAAAATTTTCCCCAAGGTAATACTGCCGCACAAGGGGGTTGCTATAAAGCTCTTCTGTCGTTCCCGCCGCAAGAATTTCCCCGTCCCGCATGATGTAAGCACGGTCAGTAATCGCAAGGGTTTCGCGGACGTTGTGGTCGGTGATCAAAATTCCCATGCCCCGTTCCCGCAGTTGGGCCACAATTTGTTGAATTTCAGCGACGGCAATGGGATCAACCCCAGCAAAGGGTTCATCAAGCAGGAGAAATTTCGGCCCTTGACCGCCGACGGCTAAGGCGCGGGCCAGTTCAGTACGCCGTCGTTCGCCCCCTGACACCAGACGACCACGGGTATTCACAATGCGGTGCAGCCGAAATTCGCTCACCAGTTCCTTGAGGCGATGTTGCTGTTGGCGGTGGGACAAAGGGGACTGTTCGAGAACCAGTTGAATATTTTCCTTGACCGTTAAATTCCGAAAAATGCTGGGTTGCTGGGTGAGATAACCAATGCCGAGTTTGGCCCGCTCATCTAGACTTAGGGGCGTAATGTTCTGCCGTTGGAGCCAGACGCGCCCTTCATTGGGTTTAATCAGACCCGTTGTAATGTAAAAGGTAGTGGTTTTTCCAGCACCATTTGGCCCCAGGAGGCCGACAATTTCCCCTTGATTTACTTTTAAATTGACACGGTTAACAATGACGCGTTTGCCATAGGTTTTACGGATGTTTTCGAGAACGATGGTCACGGTTTATTCGTCTTCGGGGAGGGTAATGGGAGCAGGGGTGCGGGACTGACTTGTCGGGGGCTGTTCGGGAATAAGATAGCTGGCTTCTACTTGTTCGCTGCGGCCTGGGGTGGCGACAAAACGTCCTTCGTCGATGGAATAAGTCATTTGTTCTGCCCGGAGACTATTGCCATCCTGGAGGACATAGACGTTGCCGCTGAGCACTAGTGTACGTTCTTCTGAAAAATATTGGGCCTGGGCAGCAGTAGCCTGGAGATTGCGGGCGGGATAATTGATCCGTACATTGCCCCGGGCCGTGATAATCCCCGTTTCGGTATTCGCCTCTTGGATATCAGAACGCACCGTGAGGGCATTGGCATTTTGGGCTTGGGCGGCCTGCTGGGGGGGAAGCTGACTGACCGTGGCGGCGATCGCCAAGGAGAGTCCCCCAAATCCATAAATCATTCGATTACCAAAGCCCTTGACCGTCATAATTGTTGTACCTGCTAAAAAGACTATGCGCGCTGGGTGCGGCTATTTACCCTAAAGACGCAACGATGGCCGATTGAGTTGCGGAATTATCTTCCTATAGTAAGCCTGGGATTTCCCTTTTCAACAAAAATTCTCCTAGGTTTGGAGACGCATCACCCGGAGGCGATCGCCTGCTGGGATTTCACCAGTGCCCTGGGGCACAATGGCGAGGGCATTGGTTTGGGCAAGATTCACTAAATTCGCAGAACTGTGGCCGCCCCCAGCCAAATGAAAAAGATAACCTGTCGCGGTGGCTACCAAGGTTCCCCACAGGTAAGCATCCCGCTTTCCGGCGCCCTTGAGGGGCTGATCACAGGTGGCCCAAACAAATTCTGGTGCCCAAGGCCCAGCATCGCCGGACAACTTTTTCAACGCAGGTTGCACGAACCGCCAACAACCCACCAGGGCCGATACCGGATTGCCGGGCAGCCCAAAGTAGAGTTTATTTCCAGGAAATTTCGCCACTGTCAGGGGTTTACCAGGGCGAATCGCCACACTACGGATAAAAATTTCGCCCCCTAATTCTTCGAGGAGTTTTTCAACATAATCAAACTCGCCCACGGAAACGCCCCCCGTCGAGAGGATCAGATCTCCGGCGGCGATCGCCTTTTCCATGGTTGCTTTCAGTTGGGCCGGATCATCGGGGACAATGCCAAAATTTTTCGGAATCGCCCGTTGCCCCTGGACAAAGGCCGTCAAACCATAGCGATTCGAATCAACAATTTGGCCGATTTCTAACTTTTCCTGGGGCGATCGCAGCTCATCCCCCGTGGAAAAAATTGCGACCCTCGGTTGCCGATAGACCGGAAATTCCACACATTGACAGGCCGCGAGCACAGCCAAATCTGCTGCGCCCAACCGTTGCCCCGGTTTTAAGAGGGGTTCCCCGGCGCGATAATAGTCACCCCGCTGGCGTACAAACTGCCGCAAAGAGGGATTCTGTAAAATTTTGACCCGATCGCCCCGTTGTTCTGTGTGCTCTTGCATCACCACCGTATCCGCTCCGGTTGGTAACATTGCCCCGGTGAAAATGCGGGCGGCTTGGCCAGGCGCTAAGGATTTTTGGGGCGCTTGACCCGCCGGAATCGTTTCAACAACTTCTAGTTCGACGGGCTCTTCTTCCAGGTCTGCAAACCGGATCGCATAGCCATCCATGGCGGAATTATCCCAGTGGGGAATATCTAATTTTCCGGTCACCGTCGTCGCCAAAATCCGTCCCAGGGCCGTTTCTAGGGTACTGGGTTCAGTCTCGCCCAGGGGGGCGATCGCCTGGAGAATTAAAGCTTGGGCTTGATCAACGGAAATCATACTTCGTCATACGTTTTGACACCCAATATAGTAGGTCAGTTTGCCAAACAAGTTAGTCTGGCCCTGGGCTGCCACCTTGGGGCCGGCGATTCTCTTCGTAATAGCGTTTCCATTCTGTGGAACTGCGCACCGCTAACCACAGCAAAATCATCGCGATAATGCCGCCCTGCTCCGGCGATTGAAAAGCAAACAGCACCAGCACCACACATAAAAAATCTTCCGTAAAAGACCACCACAGGGGCAGACCCCGCAACCGGAAAAACCACCCCGTCAAAGTCAGTTTCAGCACAAAAGCGACCAGCCCCCCCATTACCCCCACCAGCCAGAGCGGTTCAAATTCTAGGCGGATCACCTGGGCCACAGTCAGGCTTAAAATGGCCCCCACAATCGGACTAAATAAGAGGGCGATCGCCTGGAGAATGCGTTGACCCAGGAGTTGCTTCGAGCCAAACAGCTCAAACACGGCCCACATCGTAAAAATAGCGATCAAAACCCGGGGCGGCAACCAACCGATCCCAGGCAAATTTGCCACCAATTCATCACTGTGGAGCAGCAAAATAATCAGCAACGGTAAACCGATGCGCATTCCCGCCGCCGCCGCCGCTGACAATACCGCCAAAAATCCGATGATCATGTCTGCATAAAAAATTCTGTGCCACAATCCCGTGGACAGAAGACCTTACCCTTCAGTGTATCGTTCCATTTTTAGGGATGGCCTTTTTTCCAATCCCGAATGATTTCACACCAGCAGATGTAACGATTTCCCCGTGATTCATGTTCCCGACCTCACAAGCCAAAGTCACCGTGATTTAATCTCTCAGGGTAAATTCCCCGCCGCTTGCGGCGTACAATAGAATTATCTTGACCACTAACTCCCAAAGTGAAAACCAAGCTAAAGGGACGTGTTGCAAGAAAAAGTATGGGCTTCGGCCGTGAGCTCAGCCGAACGGTCTTAGGAACTAGGACTCCTGCCTGGTGAGGGATGATAAGACTTGCTATCTTTAGGGGTAAAAAGCGCATCCCATTGAAACAGGAAGCTCCGTCCGCTTGCGGCGGGGTAGTTCACTACCCCTTATTCGGCTTAAACCATGAACCATGACGGTAAGTTCTCTCCTGAACGATGCTAGCCTACGCCTCGAAAAAGCGCTCCACCACGTCAACATCTCTGAAGATGCCAGCGAACGCTTGAAATATCCCAAAATGAGCCTGAGCGTTTCTATTCCCGTGCGCCTCGATGATGGTTCTTTAAGGATTTTTCGGGGGTATCGGGTGCGGTATGACGACACTAGGGGGCCGGGGAAAGGGGGCGTGCGGTATCATCCCAACGTTTCCTTAGACGAAGTACAATCCCTGGCCTTTTGGATGACCTTCAAATGTGCCTTGCTAGATCTGCCCTTTGGGGGAGCCAAGGGGGGCATTACCGTTGATGCCAAAAGCCTTTCTAAAGCCGAACTAGAACGTTTGAGCCGGGGTTACATCGAGGCGATCGCCGATGCCATTGGCCCCGACACAGACATTTTGGCACCAGATGCCTATACCAATGCCATGGTGATGGGTTGGATGATGGATCATTACAGCATTATTCAACGGAAAATTTTGCCGGGGGTCGTAACGGGCAAGCCCTTGGGCATGGGGGGAAGCCAAGGACGCAATACCGCGACGGCCAGTGGTGCCTTTGATGTAATTAAAACCATCTGCAAGAAACTAGAATATGTACCCGAAAAAACCACCGTTGCGGTGCAAGGGTTTGGCAATGCCGGAGCAGAACTGGCCCAACAACTAGCCTGCGCTGGCTACCGTGTTGTCGCCGTTAGTGATTCCCGTGGGGGGATCTATGCAGAACAGGGCTTAGATATTCCGAGCATCCGCCAGTACAAGTCAGAAAGTCGGAATATGGCTGCTGTTTATTGTGAAAAATCCGTTTGCAATATTGTTGAACACCAAACGATCACCAATGAACAACTCTTGACCTTAGATGTTGATATTTTGATTCCGGCAGCCCTGGAAAATCAAATTACGGCGGACAATGCCCATCAAGTGCAAGCCCAATTAATTTTTGAAGTGGCCAACGGCCCCATTAGCTCGGCGGCGGATGTCATCCTAGAAGAGAAGGGAATTATGGTGGTGCCAGATATTCTCACCAATGCTGGGGGTGTCACGGTGAGTTATTTTGAGTGGGTACAAAATCGCAGTGGCTTTTATTGGCCAGCGACGGACATTCGTGATCAGCTGAAGACACGTATGGTTACAGCCACAAACCAGGTGTGGCACATTGCCCAAACGCGACAGATTTCGATGCGGACTGCGGCCTATGTCCAGGCTCTGATGCGCCTCGGTGAGGCCCTAGATGCGAAGGGGACACGCACTTATTTTTCAGGCAGTTCGGCCTAGGGGAGAATTCTTTCGATCTACGCCCTAGAGACGGCAAAATCAGCAGGATTCAGCCAACGGCAGATCTCTGTTTTCAGTCCCTTTAGATCCTTTGATAGGCCTTGTTTTAACCATTGGCCAAAGGTATCGAGGGGAGAAAAGCCTTCGGTAAATTGCCAGTCTAGATCTTGGCCTAAGGGGGTGAGGTGATTTCCCGTGAGGTTGAGGGTGGCCACCATATTAGGGAAGCGCTCGATGAGGATGGGGGTTAGATCTGGGGTTTGGTCAATGGTATCGTTATTGAACTGAATTAGGAGATTGCGTCGGATCTGGTAGCTGGTTTGGATGATTTCATTGGTCTCAAGAGGAGAAGGGGTGAATTCAAAATTAATCGTGTTATCTGGGTCAAACTGCTCGAAGAAAGGAATAGATTTTTTCACGGGAAAGTTGTTGTAGGACATCAAAACATTGCCTGCCCGTTGCACATTGAATAAGCTGCCAATCAACAGGTGAATTTTGCAGCCCATGCTGTGGCCCACGCCATAGATAGGGAGGTAACGGTAGCCCAGTTGGTTTGAGTTTTGCAGTCGTTCGAAGATATTTTCAAAGCGGTTAAGCACCTGTCGGGCGATCGCCAAATGATCAAAACCATTCACAAAAGGAGTGGTGATAATCGCATATCCTTCGGCAGCAAGCTGTTCTAGGAGCCATTTGTAGGTGAGTTGCGGCGCAGTGCCCACAAAAGCACCCCCCAAAAAATGAATCACCCCCACCGGTTGTACTGGGATTAAAATCCAACTGCCACCAGACTCTTGCCAAATCATTATTTGCCGTTTGTTGCTTACTAAAAGTGGCTTTTATTGTAAAAGTTTTTCGGGGTTGGTGTGGCTCATCAGGTACAGGTCAGCCTCAGAAATGCCCGCCGCCGCCAACTGTTCTAAAAATCGCTGGTAGCCGTCAATGGGCGATGGATCAAGGGCTCGTCCGAGGTCGGTGCTCAGGACAAAGTGGGTTGCGCCGATGGTTTGGATCGCCTTCGCCATTGTTTCAATGCTCACATTCTCCCAGGCTTGGTGGTCGGCTTCGGTGGCATTTTCCCCCATCAATGTATTCACGTAGGTTAATTCTAAAAAAGCCCCTTGGTTGGCGATCGCCTGCATTTGTGCGAGGGTTAATCCTGGTACGGTGGCCATGGCATGGGTTACGAGGATTTTTTCAACGCCCAATTGTTTCGCCGCAGGGACAACGGTGAGAATTTCTGCTGGGGAAATGTGGCCCGTGCCTAAAACCAGATTATGGGCGGCAATGTACTGCAAAATGTCCGGCATTTCTGGCACCAGATGGCCATAGCGAGCGACTCGCAATCCCCCAAAGCGGTGGTTTAGGGTCTGACGATGGTGGGCCGCATCAATGGTGGGTAGCCAAACGACTTTTCCCCGTCCTTCTCCCAGGCGATCCATGGTTTCCACGGCCCGGAGATTTAAGCCGCCCACCGTTTCATTGAGCACAACGCCGCCATATACTTCCATGTCCGGCACAACTTTATGGGCCAACACCGCCCGATCCGCCGTTGGGGTGACGTGGTTTTTGAGCACGAGGGCTTGCATCCCTGCCTGGGCTGCGTTTTCAACCAATTCGAGGTCGTCGTATAACCTAGCCGTGACATCCGGAGCAGAATGGACATGAAAATCGATACTGCCTTTAAAATCTGTGGCGATCGCCCCCAGCATCCCAACCCCCCAAATCCAGAGGCCCAAACCGATCCCGACTAGCAGCCGCAACAGGAAAGGATTTTTAAGGAAATAAAGGGGACGTTCCATGGCAGAGAATGACAACTTTTGCGCTAGCGAATACGGTTTAAGGATTCCTTTCGTTTACGGAAGCGAGGATATCAACGTATGATATGTTACGTTAATTAAAATATCCTCATAAAACCAATTGCATCCGTTGGTTTTGTGTTCACAGGAGACCTATAAATATGCTTACCCTTAAGATTGCTGTTTACATCACAGTCATTTTCTTTGTATCTCTGTTTATCTTCGGTTTTCTATCTAGCGACCCAACCCGCAACCCCGGTAGAAAGGATTTCGAATAAAGTATTTTGGGCTGTTTATCGCAGCAAACTTGATTTACAGCATCAAAAATGGTGGGGATCTGTCCTAGGGCAACCCCACTTTTTCATGGGTATGGGTTTTAGATTCGCTACATTGAAAAGAAAGGCCATTGAGTCCCCCGCAACTGTCCCCTAAATGTCACCATGCTAAGACGACCTGCTTTTCCCATAACCGCCGTTGTTTTGCTCCTGACAACGCCCCTCTCGATCGCCTTGCCGCCCCCAGAGGATCTCCCGGAGGAGGTGTTGCGCACAGAAATGATTACCGAAGGGCGATCACCCATTGATGGCGAACCCGTCACCGCCCAAGAATACGCCGAAATCCAACAGGAACAGGCGGAACGAAATCTTCCCCCCACCGTCAATGCAGACATCCAGCACACCATTTTTCTTCTCCGGTTGCGGAAACTGCTGCAAACAATTTCTCCTTTTTAAACTTTGTCGGCACACGGAACTATAAATTTTTGTTGACTGATGGCCGGATAGGGGATGGGAGAGGCAAAAGTCCGGTGCTAAAATGCTGGCAATTCTGAGCTTTCCCCCAGGGGAAAACCCAGGCCCATTGTTCGTTTTGGTGATGAGGATCAGATGAATATTCGCGCAGGTCTCACGGCGTTGGGGGTGAGTATGGCTACCCTAGGGCCAGTTAGCTTTGCACCCACAGCCCAAGCTAATAGCGGTTTGTTTGGCACCCAGGATTTGACCCCTGGAGATGTGGTGGCGATCGCCGTCCCCCTTGCTGGTGGTGAAGCCTATAATCTTGTGATCCTTGAACAACTCGACCAAAACCGGGCCTGTTGGCGAGAACAGGGAGGCTCTCCCACGGTCATTGATCCGCTACTGTTGCAATTTGACTTTACGGGGATTTGTGGCCGCAGCACCGATTCCAATGGCTATTCCCTGCGCCTAGGGGAGCAAGATATGGCTTGGCGCTATCGCCTCCAGTTGGTTCAGGAAAGGGGAGCGGTTGTCCTCAAGGCTTTTGATGTGGAAAATCCGGGGCGATCGCCCATCGAAGTGGGAGATACGGGCGGGCTGGCCCAGGGAATGCTGAAGATTAACCTCAATCCAGGTTGGCGCATGGCGAAACGCACCTACGAAGGAAAAACCCTGGGTCACATTTACCTCGCCAATGAACGGCCCCGTGATCAACTGGTTGCTGCCGCTCCCCGACAGGAATGGGTTGCAACTGCGCCTACCACCTATACCAGCAGCAAAATTACCGAAAAATCGGTCTCTGGCAGCGAAACAATTCAAATTTTTGTGCCTCCCTACCAAGAAACCACCAGTCGCCCGAACGAAACCCTCGTGGCAGCAATTACAGTTCCCGCGGCCCCTGAACCCATCGTGAGCCTACCGAGCAATCCCAGCAATCCCAACGTTCTCCCTGTCCCCCAACGCTCTATCCCCACCTATAGTTCCAGTAACACTGGGGTCATTCGCCTTGAAGAACCCGGTCAACAACCGCCGCCACCGCCCAATAGCGTTTCCTTGGCCCAGAGCTTAGGCTTGCGTTACCGGGTGGTGGTTGATGCCCAAACCCCAGAACAAAAAGAACGGTTAAAGGCCGTGATTCCGGATGCGTTTCATACGTGGGTTGGCGATCGCCGGATGATGCAAGCCGGAGCCTTCGCCGCCGAATTTGAAGCCCAAGATCTGCAAATGCGCTTGCGAGAAACGGGTCTAGCCGTGCAAATTGTCCCTGTGCAGTAAGTGATGGCAAATTTTTCAGAAATCTTTGTGGCGATCGCCGCTGACCCTTGGCAGGAGGTGGTTGACTTTTACCGTGGCCTCCTGAATGACGAACCCGCAAGCTACAGCCAAGATCGTTACGCGGAGTTTCGGATTCTGGGTCTGAAAATCGGCATTTTTCAACCCAGTCCCCAACACCAAGCAGAATTTACCGGAACCTCAGGGGCTTTGAGTTTTTGCCTAGAAGTTGATGATCTCGAAGAGGCGATCGCCACCGTGCAAGCCTTAGGGGGAGCGATAAATGGTGAAATCATAACAGCCTCTCATGGACGTGAATGTTACGCCTACGATCCTGCCCAAAACCGCTTAATTCTGCACCAAAGTAATGCTATTCAAGCCAATCCCTAGGGTTGGCTCCCTGATTCCTGTTCCATTTCTTCTACGGCCTTTTCCGTCCGCTCATGGGGATCTTGAAATCCCTCCCGTGGCAAAATACCCAGGACAAGATTGTTTACGGTTGTCTTTATTTGTTTACTCGCCCCCTTGAGAGGTTCCGGTAAAAAGACATCTCCCACCGCCACAAATGCCAGCAACAGAAAAATAACTAACTTCACCGAATTGCCTGCACTCATGAACTTAACTTTCATGGATCTATCCTTCCTCGTAAACGGCCACGGAAATATTTCTCTCAATTTTTATACTACGGCAACACCTGGCCCAGTGGCATCGGTACTAAATATTGGCTTAAATCTTGATCTTGGCACTCCTGGAAAATTTCCTTGCCCAAACCCCAAAGGCGTAAAATATCAACCATGTCCCCTGGCCTGTAATTTGTAGTTTCTACTATTTAACAAATCGAGACGATGAGCGAAGAAACCCCCGACCTAAAACCAGACGAAACCTTACCCAGTCCTTTGCGGTGTTGGTACGGTACTGCCGTTGCTGGTTCCATGTCCTTTGCAGCCTACCTTTTAACGAATAAAGTCATTGCGGGCTTTGCTAGTAAACCACCTACGGGGAATGGCCTTGCCATCCAAATTGGGATTACAGTACGCACCCTCATTATGGGCTTATTTACCATGGCAACAGGAGTATTTGGCCTCATTGCTGTAGGTCTATTTATTTTAGGTCTCCAGTCTCTCTTGAGCGGTAAGCAAACAACTTCTCCTGGTGATTCATAAGAAAAAACCCTAGAAGTAATTCTAGGGTCAGGTCATTATTTTTCAGCATTTTCAGTTAAGCAGCTTCACTCGCTGCCAGCTCCTCTAGAACGAGAAGGTTGTCCGAATCGTGCCAATAATGATGTCTTCGTTATCCTCATTTTGATTTGGGTTAATCAGCCAAATTACACCAGGGGTAATGGAAATATTCTTGCTCAACTGATACTTATAAAGCCCTTCAATGTGCAAAGGCATATCATCCGTAAACTCTTGGGGAGTAATACCACCCACCTCTAAATCTGTTGCATAGGGCTCTGAGCCAACGATGATTGCCCCCATATTGCCAGGCTTACCAAGGTCAGGCAATGCCAAAATACCAGCCCAAGTCCAGATATCTGCTTCGGCATCAACATTGATGAAATTAGCATTGGTATAGCCAACCCACCCCCGAAGACTGACATTATCATTAATATCCCATTGAGCTTGTAATCCAAAAGTATCGCTCTCAACATCACCTGCAGTATTACCAAGGTTGTTTGCCCAGGCAGTACCAGTTCCGCCGAAAGCGAAAGTGTCATCATTCCCTGGAGCCATGCCATTACTGTCAAAAACGCTTGTATCAAAACCACGAATATAAGTCGCCCCAAGTTTAAAGCGGTCACTAGGCTTAACAACTAGTTGTCCTAAGGCTGAGTAAGCGCCACTGAAAAGGCCATTGTCCTGAGTGGGATTGCTACCATTTTTCGCCAGGTAACCTGCAGAGATTTGAAAAACATCGCTGAAATCATGCTTGATCCCGATTCCAGTACTACCACCACCTAAGCCTAAGCGGTAGATGGGGTTACGCTCACCAAAACGGGAAAGCGCACCATTGGAACCGCCCCCAGCTTCAAGACCTGTGTTGAAGGTATCTGCATAAAAGTGGTGGCCACCGAGACTAGCCATGGCAGTAACAGTGGTTTTTTCACCGAGGGGGAAGACATAGTGGAGGCGGTCAATGGTGACATCATTATCGGACTCGCCATCGTAGGCAAAGCGGCCCTCTTGGGTCAGAGGAGAAATACCATATTCATCAATAAAGGAATTTTCTGAATTCCCAGCAGTGAAGCGCGTGTACAAGCGATCTTTCCCGGTGAAGCTGGTGACAAGGGTGAGTCGGACTTTGTTTTGGAAAACAGTTTGGGCCTCGACATCGTCACCAAATGCATCGGAAACGTTAAAGGAAACTTCGCCCACTAGCTTGGTCGTCGTTGAGAACTGATGATCTTCGAGGAATTCAACGCGGCCTTCGAGGTCATCAACGCGGGCACCGAGGGTTGCGAGTTCTGCTTCAAATTCATTCACGAGGCGACGTAGTGCAGCGAGATCTTCTGCCGTAACTTCAGAACTGCCACTGGTGATCAGCCGCTCAATTTGCTGTAAACAGGCATTTAAACCAGCAGCAAATTCATAACGACTGAGGGGACGATTGCCACGATAGGTACCATCGGGATAGCCAACAATACAGTTGTAGTTTTCGACTAAATTTCGCAGCGCATCAAAGGCCCAGTCCGAAGGGGACACATCACTGAGCTGGAAAATGCTATTGACTTGAGCGGTAGAACTGTTCGCACTGTACTGATTAATTTGTTCGAGCAATGCTTGATTATCTGCGGCGATCGCCTGGCCGGTCATCGTCACAAAAGCGGTTGCAGCTAAGGATACAGTTTTCAAAGAAGTCATAGTTTGGTGTTTGTCCTCACACCCGAAGCTTTGATTTTGGCAAGGTTAATCAAAGTTGAAGTCGGGGTTAAAAAATGAATGGCTTAGTTTTGCCATGACTTATGGTGGAAGTTTTGTAGTATTTCCTACGAAATTGTGGCGGTGATGCAAATTTAGCGGGTACTACATGGAAGTTCTGGATGTAACCCCCTTGGGGAAGGCTTGTATCCTAGAAAAAGAAAAATATTTTTTGAGGTTAGTGAAATTATGGTTTCTGTAGCCGCGCAATTTGTTCGACGTGTGGGAATGATTTTTCTGTTGGCGATCGCCATGATAATTTTGGTGACCCCAGAGGCGATCGCCGCTAGTAAGCTGAACTACACCTATTCCGAACTGCCGAACCATGACTTTGCCCACGAAAATCTCCAGGCAGCGAGCTTTGCCCGGGCCGATGTGCGGGGGAGTGACTTTACTGGCAGTGACCTAAGCCGAGCCATCCTCACCGAAGGCAAATTTATGGAGGCCAATCTCACCGAAGCCAACCTTTCCGAAGCCTTTATGGATCAAGTCAACATGGAAGGTGCGAACCTCACCAACGCCCTTTTTGTCGATGCCGTTGCACCGGGGACAAATTTTGCCGAAGCGATTATCGATGGGGCTGATTTTTCTGGTGCGCTCCTCGACCGCTATCAACTGTCCGAGCTCTGCAAACGAGCCAGCGGCACCAATACCATTACCGGCACCGACACCCGCTACAGTCTCAACTGTAAAAATTAGTCCCCCTGGGAATTAGCAAAATATCCAGGAGATCTTTGGTCGTGATTTTTTCAAAAAATCGGGATGATAGGATTTGAACCTACGACCCCCTCGTCCCGAACGAGGTGCGCTACCAAGCTGCGCTACATCCCGAAAAACAGAACCTATACTAACACAGGTAAACCTTGCTACGATAAAAACTTGTCCGTTAAGTCCAAAATTCTCAAAAAGTAAGGAGCGATCGCCGTGGCGGTAAAACCAGATTGGCTCAGAGTAAAGGCCCCCCAATGGCAACGGGTTGGCAGCGTCAAAGAAATTTTACGAGACCTCAGCCTCAACACCGTCTGCGAAGAAGCCTCCTGTCCCAACATTGGCGAATGTTTCAATGCAGGCACCGCCACCTTTTTGATTATGGGGCCAGCCTGCACCCGTGCTTGCCCCTACTGCGACATTGATTTTGACAAAGTGCCCCGGGGTTTAGATCCCACAGAACCCGACAATCTCGCCGAAGCCGTCCGCCGTCTGAATCTCAATCATGTCGTAATCACCTCTGTCAACCGTGACGATCTCTCCGATGGTGGCGCAAGCCAATTTGTAAAATGTATCGAACGCACCCGCGAACTGTCTCCCAAAACCACCATTGAAGTCTTGATTCCTGACCTCTGCGGTAATTGGGACGCCCTCAAAACGATCCTTGATGCGGCCCCCGAAGTGTTGAACCACAACACCGAGACCGTCCCCCGTCTTTATAAAAAAACGCGTCCCCAAGGGGATTATCAACGTTCCCTGGAGTTACTCCAGCGCACCCGCGAGCTAACCCCCTGGGTTTACACCAAATCGGGGATTATGGTTGGCCTTGGGGAAACCGATGCCGAAGTGCGTGAAGTCATGCGTGATCTGCGAGCCGTAGACTGTGACATTCTCACCATTGGTCAATACCTCCAGCCCACCCAAAAACATTTAGGGGTGCAAGATTTTATTACCCCGGCACAATTTGACGCTTGGCGGGAATATGGTGAATCCCTCGGCTTTTTGCAAGTAGTATCTAGCCCCCTCACCCGCAGTTCCTACCATGCCGAACAGGTGCGGCGCTTAATGGAAACCCACCCACGATCTAAGCCAGAACTCAGTCAGTTACATTCACTAAAATAAAAAATAGTTCCCATCTACGGTACGTTCCATGGTGCAAGCACTAAGTCGCTCAATGACCCTAGAAGAATTCTTAGCGCTACCAGAGACTAAACCTGCCAACGAATATATCGATGGGATGATTCGTCAAAAGCCAATGCCCCAAGGAAAACATAGCCTCCTACAACGGGAATTAACCCTTGCCCTCACCATGGCTTTCCGCCCGGAGAAAACAGCTCAGGTTTTTCCAGAACTACGTTGTACTTTTGGGGAACGCTCCATTGTGCCGGATGTTGCGGTCTTTAAAACCGAACGAATCCCTCGGGATGACAACGGTGAAATTGCCAATGTTTTTAAGCTTGCGCCGGATTGGTTAATTGAAACTTTGTCTCCCAATCAAAGCCATAGCCGTGTTATTCGTAACATCCTCCACTGTTTAGCTTATGGAACAGAAATGGGGTGGCTGATTGACCCCCAAGAAGCCTGTATTTTCGTTTATCAGCCAGATAAATCTGTACAGGTGTTTGATCAGCAAGCCCAAAGTTTACCAATGCCGACTTTTGCTCAATCATTGACTTTAAGGGGAGATGAGATTTTTGCTTGGTTAAAAAATTAGGCTATTTTTTGTGATGAAGCGTCCTATCTATCTTGATAACCATGCGACAACTCCCGTTGATCCGCAGGTACTAGAAACGATGTTGCCCTATTTTACGGAGCAGTTTGGCAATCCTGCGAGTGCTGGCCATGTTTATGGGTGGGAAGCGGCGGCAGCGGTAGAACAATCCAGAGAAATAATCGCCAGCAGCATTGGGGCAGAGCCAGAGGAAATTGTGTTTACTAGCGGGGCGACGGAGGCAAATAATCTAGCGATTAAAGGATTAGCTGAGGCTTATTTTGACAAGGGCAGGCATATTGTTACGGTGCAAACAGAACATCGAGCGGTGCTTGACCCCTGTGCCTATTTAGAAACTCTGGGGTTTGAGGTGACTCATCTGCCCGTGCAAGCCAATGGTTTATTGGATTTATCCTTGTTGGAAAAAGCACTCCGTAAAGATACGGTGCTGGTCTCGGTAATGGCGGCCAATAACGAGATTGGCGTACTCCAACCTGTCGCCGAGATTGGCACCCTCTGTCATGACCAAGGCATTTTATTTCACTGTGACGCGGCCCAGGCGATCGCCAAAATTCCCCTGAATGTCCAAACCCAAAACATTGACCTGCTGTCCCTGACAGCCCATAAAATCTATGGCCCCAAGGGAATCGGTGCGTTGTATGTGCGCCGAAAAAATCCCCGTGTCAACCTCGCGCCCCAACTCCACGGCGGTGGCCAAGAACGGGGCCGACGATCGGGTACCCTCTACACACCGCAAATTGTTGGCTTTGGTAAGGCCATCGCAATCGGTCTGGCCCAGATGGACGAAGAAAATACCAGGCTTAAACTATTACGCGATCGCCTCTGGCAGCAACTCCAACCCCTAGAAGGCATTTATCTAAACGGCGACCTCGACCAACGGCTCCCCCATAATCTCAACATCAGTATCGAAAATATTGACGGCACCGCCCTCCTTTTGGCACTGCGCAATACCGTCGCCCTTTCCGCTGGTTCCGCCTGTAGTTCCGGTAAACCTTCCCATGTCCTCACGGCCCTAGGGCGATCGCCAGCCCTTTGTCGCGCCTCCCTGCGCTTTGGTTTAGGCCGTTTCACCACCGCTACCGATATCGATCACGTCGCCCACACCCTACAGCAAACCCTCCACAGCCTCCGGAAAATGCCCACCAAGACCCCATGAAAGTGATCCAAAGTGAACACTTGGCTTTAGAATGGAATTTGAGGCGATTGCAAATATGCCGCTAAACCTTCCTGTATTTAGCCGTAACCGTCTTCTCCCTTTACACAGCGTGTGAAGAAAGAATTTGCTCCGGTCTTTGTTTGTTGTTGCGGTAATTCTAACCTTTTCCTCAATGACACAAGATCCGGCGATCGCCTACCATTTCATCTCACCCAGCCATACATAGACTCATGTCTGCGGTGAAGTCTGCACGAAACAAGAAATATCCAGCCTAGTTTCAAAGCATTTATTTCAGACAACAGAACTTGCATAGAACAGTTTTTTCAGCATTAAGCGAAAAAAATCGAGGAATTTGAATGCCTAAGCAAATTATTATTGCAGAGCAGCATCAGATTGCTGCCGTTTTTTGGGAAGACCAAATCCAAGAAATTGTCGTATCCACCGGTGCCCAACAGGTCGGTGACATCTATCTCGGTATCGTCGAAAACGTCATTCCCGGCATTGACGCGGCCTTTGTCAACATCGGTGACACCGAAAAAAACGGTTTCATCCACGTCAGCGATCTCGGCCCCATTCGACTCAGAAAAAATTCCAGCTCAATCACCGAACTCCTCGAACCCCAACAAAAAGCCTTGGTTCAGGTGATGAAAGAACCCACGGGAAACAAAGGGCCACGGCTCACAGGCAATATTACCCTCCCCGGTCGCTACGTCGTCCTGATGCCCTACAGCAAAGGAGTTAACCTTTCCCGCCGCATCAGTAGTGATAGCGAACGTAACCGTCTGCGGGCCCTCGCCGTGCTGATGAAACCCCCCGGCATGGGACTTTTGGTGCGGACTGAGGCCGAAGGTACCGACGAAGAAGCGATCATCGAAGATTTAGAACTGCTCCAAAAACAGTGGGAAGCGATCCAGCAGCAGGCAAACTACGGCCGTCCTCCGACCCTGATCAACCGCGATGACGACTTTATTCAGCGGGTGCTGCGGGACATGTACAGCGATGAAGTGAACCGCATCGTGGTGGATTCTGCCAGCGGCATGAAACGGGTGAAAAGCCAGCTCATGAACTGGGAAGGGGGGAAAGCGCCCGACGGTTTGTTAATTGATCATCACCGCGAAAAGCAATCGATTCTGGACTATTTCCGGGTGAATGCAGCCATTCGTGAAGCCCTCAAGCCCAGGGTTGAGTTGCCTTCTGGGGGTTACATCATCATTGAACCCACCGAAGCTTTAACTGTTATTGATGTAAACTCTGGTTCTTTTACTAAATCCGCCACCGCACGGGAAACGGTGCTCTGGACGAACTATGAGGCGGCCACAGAAATTGCGCGGCAACTGCGGTTACGCAACATTGGTGGGGTAATCGTGGTGGATTTCATCGACATGGATTCTCGCCATGATCAGTTGAAGTTGCTGGAGCATTTTACAAGTATTCTCAAGGCGGATAAGGCCCGGCCCCAGATCGCCCAGTTGTCTGAATTGGGTTTGGTAGAACTGACTCGCAAACGGCAGGGTCAAAATATTTATGAACTGTTCGGTAAGCCCTGCGCCCACTGTAATGGCCTTGGTCACTTGGTACATTTACCCGGTGAAGAGGAACCTGTACCACTCCAGTTAAATATTCTGTCTTCTCTCTCGCTCCAGGGCGGGGCGCGGACACCGGGAGAAAGTCGGCCTGTACTGTCTGGGGGACGGCGCGGCACCACCAGCCACGGACGACGGATTACATCACGGGTTGCTCGGAGCAAGCTGATTAATGCAGGGAATACGCCTGCGGCAGAGCCGTTAAATCTGGTGCATCATCCCGATTATCAGGAACAAAGCAGTAATAATAATAATCGTCGTCGTCGCCGGCGATCGCCGGAGGTTTCGAGTAAGCCAGTGCTCCGGGACGAAAAAGAGACCCAAGATAATGGTGGCGATCGCCCCTCTGCTGAGACGCCAACAAAAGAAAAAAAGAAACAAAAACGTCTTCGTCCCAAGACAACAGCAATACGTCTTCCCGCTATGACCGTCGCGAACGGAGTCGTTACCGCCGTGACGAGCCCAAAGAAACCGTCCAGGTGGAAATGACGGAGCAGGAAAAAAATGTCTATGCCCTGATTGGGGTATCACCCCTGGTGCGTTTAGACGCTGCTGGGAAAAAAGACCCCCGCTCAACGATTATCGAAATTGTGCGACCGGGAAGCGCCAAAGAAACCGATGCCACTTCGGAAAAAGTAACACCAGTCGAAAATTTAGAGCCGCAACAACTCCAGATTGAGACCCCTGAAACTGGAGAGGTCGTCCCCGAAGCAGACGACACAGCTCCCCAAACTGCTCAACCCGTAGAAACAAAAGTTTCACCCCAGGCGGAACCGGAAGCAGCAGAAAAAGACGCTGAAGAAAAGACCAATGGCCGTCGCCGTCGCCGTCGCCGTTCTTCCGCCAGTAGTTAAAACCCAATTACCGTTAACCCAAGGCAGTGGCAACACTGCTTTTTTCTTTTGGGGGTGTTTTCGCCCCCTCACTCTGACCCCAAAATTCCCCCTTAAAAAGCTATGGCACCGAAACAAACGACCGACGCAATCCTAACGGCTCTACAACATTTAATTGAGGTTGTCGCCCAATTGCGATCGCCTGCTGGTGGTTGTCCCTGGGACTTAGAACAGACACCCCAAACTTTGATTCCCTACGTGATCGAAGAAGCCTATGAAGTTGTCCATGCTCTCCGCCAGGATGACCAACAGGCGATCGCCGAAGAATTAGGGGATCTCTTACTGCAAGTCGTTTTACAAGCCCAAATTGCCCAGGAATACGGCCACTTCAGCCTCCAGGAAGTCGCCGAGGGCATTAGCGAAAAATTGATTCGCCGTCACCCCCATGTGTTCGGTGAAACCAGTGCCAGCACCGTCGCCGAAGTCCGTCAAAACTGGGAGACCATCAAGGCCGAAGAAAAAGGCGAATCCCCGCAAACTGTGCCCCAGCTCAGCCGTAAATTAGACCGCTATAACAGCACCCTCCCACCATTGATGGCGAGCCTAAAAATGTCCGAAAAAGCTGCCGCCGCCGGATTTGAATGGGAAAACATTGGGGAAGTGTGGGCAAAATTTGAGGAAGAACTCCAGGAATTTCGCGAGGCACTCCAAACTGAGAACAAAGCCCATCAACAGGCTGAACTCGGCGATCTACTATTCACCATTGTCAATTTAGCCCGGTGGTATGATCTTGATCCCAATGGGGCACTCCACGGCACCAACGACCGCATGGTGCAACGCATTTCTTTGATGGAAAAGTTTGCAGATAAGTCCCTGACAGATTATTCCCTCGCAGAACTAGAAACCCTTTGGCAACGAGCAAAACAACATCTCCACCAAAGCATTGATTCTTCCGACTAGTCTTCAGTAATTTCGTTACCTTAGGGCACTGTGAGGGTTGTTAAAGTGGCTTGACTGCTCGCTCTAAGCCACAATTTCGACAGGATTTATGTAATAATAAACGCCTCAACCTAGACAAAGAATATGCGATGATATGGTTAAGAAAGTCTATTTTTCCCTATCAGCAAACTAAAAAATAGTTTAGGAACAGAAAACACTATCCCGTTCACCAGCAATCAACTCCATTACTTGCCTTAAATAACCATGGATGAAACACAATGGTGGAATAAGCCTCTAATCGGTGAGACCAGTTTTTCAGAAAAAATTGCGAAACTGATTAGCAAGAAGTCAGTGCCGGAAAAAGTTGTTTTAGCACACCGAAAGTATAATCGCGAAATTAGAGCAAAGGCCTGGCATGTGCAGCGAATCGAACTAAATAAGTTCGACAATGAAGACTTTTTGACCTATGCCAAAATGCGGGTCTTGATCGAGAAAGAACTTGGCGAGTTTAAGGGTTTAAAACGAATTATTCAGTTTTTAGAATTGGCTTTAACAGCGGCAGAAAGTTATTTACTGATTTCTGAAACAGAATTACAGTTTCGCAGTCCGCTTCAAAAAAGTATTTACAAATTTATTTCCCAGGTGCTTGCAACCCAAGATCACCAAACAGTGATCGCTATTCTTCACAAAAAAGTATGGCCTCTGCTCGACCGCATTAAAACAGACAAAGGCCGGATTGTGCTCCAGGAATATTTAAAGGCGATTGATAATGTCGCCCAATATCCAGATGGACTGGAATTGCTGAGGCTTTTTAAGCAGGCAACCTACAGTTACACGGTGCTGCGGGCGATTTCTAGTATCTCAAAAACCCTAACAAAATCTGATACTTATGATGTGACGCAGCTCAGTTTACACATTCGTGATAATCAAGATGTTTTCAATCATTTGACTGAAATTCTCCAAATTCCAGCAGAACATGATAACCCCCGTTCCTATGCACGGATGCTGCAATTTATTGCGTTTAAATATCGTCATCAAAAAAATGACATCGAATTTCAAGAGTTATTGCAGCGGCTACGGGATTGGCAACTTCCTTATCTAAATATTGTTGATTTGCGAAGAGAGTATTCTGCTCAGGATTATAGTTTACCGCAGGCATTTAAGGAACCAATTCCGGCAGTAGACATTTATGAAAAATACCAACAATATTTATAAGCAGTTTTATTCAGCCAAAACTAAGAATTTCTATAATATTAAGATTTTTGTAAGGCTTGATGCAGTGACTGTAGTGATGTTTCACTGATGTAATTGTTACAAGGAAATACTTTAGGTCGCTGACTAAGACTGGGTTGGAGTCGGCTAATTTGTTGTTGCACGGTTTCCAAGCTAAGGCGATCGCATAAAATCCTGTGACTGCGCCGGATTAGCGCCTGGAGACGCGGCAGATCCGTCGGCGTGCTAGTAATTAGGGTCAGCTCAGTCCCCCGGAGACTATGGATAATGGTGCGGGCAGCATGGAGAATGCCAGGACTCAGGCTCACTAGACCGAGGCAGTGGTTGGGGGGAAGCGCTTTGATGTGGGCCAGTTCGGGGCCGTAATCATGGAGTGTGACCGGAATAATCTGGATATTCGGGGGGGCGATCGCCGCCACAGCCTGAACGAAATAGGGGGTAGTAACCAGGGTTGCCGCCGTGACCTGTTCTAAACGTTCGGCCAATGCTTCTAGGGGAACCAGTTGGATCGGGATAGCGATCACCTGACTTATTTCTTGCAAAATCCATTGGCCAGCCCCCAATTCCCGCTGGGGGACAGTGATCATCACCTGGGCGGCACAAGCGAGACGCCAATCAATGGCCTTAGTAAACAGTTGTTGAATTTGGGGCAAACTATAGCCCGCCTCCAACAGTTGCTGAATTGCGTCATCAAAAATGGCCTGGGGTTGCGGCGACGGCTCCTTAGTGGTTTCGGATGGCGTCGTGGGGGACTGGCGTTGATCCTGAACATAAACCCCTGAGCCGGGAATTAACTTGACGAGGCCAAGGACTTCAAGCTCCCGGTAAATCTTGCTGATGGTATTGCGGTGGAGTCCAGTCATCATTTCCAATTGTCGTAAACTCGGCAGCCGTTGCTCGCTCGCAAACTGATGGGAGGCGATCGCAAATTGTAATTGATCCAGAAGCTGTTGGGACGCGGGAATTTCACTATCGGACTGAATATGAAAAGAAAACGCCATGGGGACCCTCGCAGAGATCATTGCTTCTATTATCAAAGCCAAAAAACCCAAGGCGATCGCCCTGGGTTATCAAAAAATTTTCATTATGGAGGGAATCTCAATTCTGCGACATTAAGTGGCCAAACAGCCGAAACGTGCTTACTTTAAGCCTAGACAATATTCTCTTCCCATTTGCGGGGGGGAGCCGCTCGACGAGTATTGCGCCAAATCTGCGTTGCCGCCAAAGTGCCATCTGCCACCGCCACAGATACTTGGTTAAGACCTTTTTTGAGATCACCAAGGGCAAAGATTCGTTCATGGCTTGTTTGACACATATCATTGGTCACGAGATTTTCGCCATCCCACTCCAAACCATCAATCCCTTTCAAGTATTCGTTGTAGTAGGTCGAACCCATATTTACCAAACCCGTAGTGGCTTCGACAATGGTGCCATCCTCTAGTTCAACGCCGCTCATCTTGTGCTTTTCGCCGTGGAACTTCACAATTTTTTGTTCATAGAGAGGGTAACCGTGGGCTGCCAATTTTGCTTTCATCTCGTCACTCACCTCTACGAGACCATGGGTAAGCACGGAAATATAAGGCGTAAACCAATTTAAGACGAAAGCCGCATTCATCTGCCCTTCAGTTCCAGCAATGACCACTGCTTTTTGATCCCACATATCGAAGCCATCGCAGATCATGCAGACATGGAGCGTATAGCCAGCATAATCATAGACATTTTGCATATCATCGGTTTCGGGGAGATTGTCGATGATGCCAGAGGCGGCGATTACATATTTACTGCGGAAAACAGGATAGCTACTATTTTTTCTGCCAACTTTGACTTTGACGGCGAAGGTTTCACCTTCATCAGTAACTTCTTCGACATAACCCCGCAGGTGATCTGCGCCCCAATCAATAGCCTGCTTGGTGCTCTGGAGGATAATATCTCGCCCAGGAGTTTCTGGGTCTAAGCCGACATAGTTGCGGAGATCTTGCATCCAGAAGGAGCGACCCCTGCCTTTTTCGACGATGAGGCACTTCAGGCCATAGCGGGCGAGGTAAATTGCAGCGGATAAACCACCCATGCCGCCCCCCACAATAATGGCATCATAGACGGTATCTAAACGGGTTTCGAGGTTTTTACTAGAAAGCTTCATGGCAGGGTCCCCCAATGGTTTGGCGGTGGTACGAGAAATCAAAAAGGCAAAGAAGGCGATCACCGCCCCCCTTGCCTTAGTCTAAAAAATTATTTGGTGAGCGTCAGTGATAAAAACTTAACCAACAAATTCTTTGCGGGGTTCAGAAACACCAGGAGCAGATTCGCCCTTGATGTAAGCCAGCATGGTATCTGCATCAGATACTTCAAAAGGATCGGTGGGGCAGTTATCAGAGAAGTCAGGCTCTACAAACATCTTCTTGATTTCGCCATCTTCGACGAGCATGGAGTAGCGCCAAGAACGCATCCCAAAACCGAGGTTAGACTTCTCAACGAGCATCCCCATTTTGCGGGTAAATTCACCGTTACCATCGGGAAGGAGGAAGACTTTGTCAGCACCGATTTCCTTACCCCACTTGAACATTACAAAAGCATCGTTTACAGACAGACAGATGATTTCATCAACGCCCTGGGCTTGGAATTCGCTATAAAGCTCTTCGTAACGGGGTAAGTGGTTGGAGGAACAAGTGGGCGTGAAAGCACCAGGCAGGGAGAAAAGAACAACTTTCTTGCCACCGAAAATGTCAGCGGTGGTTTTGTCTTCCCAACGGTAGGGGTTGGGGCCTTCTACGGATTCATCGCGGACGCGGGTTTTGAAGACAACGTCAGGTACTCTAGCCATGTGGACCTCTTGGATAGTGTGATAACAGAAAATTTTAGGAAAGGTCTCAACCTTTCTTGATAAGCCAGAATAATTCTTATTTAGGAATAAGTCAAGATTCTTTTAGGGGTAAAAGGGAAAGGCGAAGGGAATCAGAACACAGGACACGGCCCAAAACAGGAGATTTAACGGAATCCCGACCCGAAAATAATCGGTGAATTTGTAGCCCCCTGGCCCGTAGACCATCAAATTAGTTTGGTAGCCGATGGGAGTCGAAAAACTCGCCGAAGCGCCGATCATGATCGCAATCACAAAAGGCATCACATCCACACCGAGGGTATTGGCTAAAGATACTGAAATGGGGAACATTAACGCCGCTGCGGCATTGTTGGTAATTAATTCTGTGAGGAGGGTTGTAATTCCGTAGACGACAACCAGGGTGGGCCAGGGATTGTCTCCGGCCAGTTGCAGGAGATTGGCGGCGATCGCCCCAGCAGCCCCGGTCGTTTCTAAGGCTTTCCCCAGACCAAAGGCGGCCCCAATCACGAGCAACACAGACCATTCAATACTTTTGAGGGAACGACTGGGGGAACAGCAACCGAAAACAATCATGGCGATCGCCGCTAGGGTTGCCGCCTTTAACATCGAGAGCCAACCGAACACCACACAAACCACCATCACGAGCAGGATTCCCAGGGCCAGGGGAGCACGGTCATGGCGCATCGGCTCCGAATCAGGAATTTCACTGACTAAGTAGAAGTCCCGGGAACCCCGTTGCTGCTCCAAAAAAGTGGGGTGGGTTTCGAGTAATAAGGTATCCCCTGCCAACAGGCGCATTTCCCCGATTTTTCCCTTGAGGCGCTCCCCATTCCGGGCCACGGCTAAAACGACGGCATTATAGCGACTGCGAAACTTTCCTTCCCGGATCGTTTGCCGGATTAGCGGACAGGTATTGGAAACAACCGCCTCAATTAGGCAACGTTCAGAGCGGGGAGTATCTAATTTAAAAACTTGATCCGTGGCTGGCTGTAACCCCCGGAGTCGATTGAGGTCGAGGATCGAATCCACTGCCCCGACAAAAACTAACTGATCCTTTTCCTGCAAAACTTCGCGCGGGCTGACCGCTGGCAACACTAAGGAATCCCGCACCACTTCAATCAGGTACAGGTTTGGCAAATTTCGTAGCCCAGCTTCTTCAATACTTTTGCCAATGAGGGGACTGTTTTCGTGGACAACCATTTCCACGGTGTATTGCCGCAGATCGTCTTGGTCACTAATGGCCGGTTTGCGCTCTGGTAGTAGCCAACTGTGACTCAGCATTAGAAAGGTCACACCGGCGATCGCACAGGGTAATCCCACCAAGGCAATGTCAAAGAGGCCGAGACCGGCATGGTCTGTTTCGGCAATCAAGAGGCCATTGACCACCAGGTTTGTACTGGTACCAATTAAAGTACAGACGCCCCCAAAGGAAGCGGAATAACTCAGGGGCAACATCAATTTTGAGGGGCTAATGCGCAGCTTGCGGCACCACTCGTTCACTACCGGGATAAACATCGCCACTACGGGAGTGTTGTTTAGAAAGGCACTCAGGCCCATCACCGGCACCATCAACCGCATCAAGGCCGCAGACTCTCCTTTCGGCAGTCCTAAAACCCGCTGGGAAATCCAACTGAGAGAGCCGGTTTGTTGCAAGCCAGTCACCACGAGATAAAGCACCGCAATGGTCGCCAAACCTTCGTTACTAAACCCGGCGAGGGTAGTACTCGTATCAAGCACCCCCGTCAGCAGCAAGGCTCCCAAGGCACCAAGGAAAATCACCTCGGCAGGGAGAGGCGTCAGGGCATTTAAAAGAAAGGCCACCAGGGTCAGACCGAGGGTCAACCAACCTTGCCAACCCAAACCGAAGAAAGCCGCCTCCCCCAAAGAAGGCAACTGCGCAAACATTGCCATCGAAAATCCTCCAGCACATAGAACGCCTAGCATGGGCGCCGTTGAAAAGAATTTAGTCGTTTTTATGACATTAAAGGGCAGAATCGCGTTCCAAGTTCGGGGCGATCGCCACTGACGTTGCAAAATTCGCGGCCACCAGGGAGGTTGTTTTGCCATAGGACAGGGGCACTAAGAAAAAAAGATTAAGTAACCTTGAAGTATATCCCAACGAAAAATAATTTCAAATAAAATTTAAGATGTATTTCAATTCATTTAAAATTCATGTCTTGGTTTGGAAGACATGGGGCGACAATCCTCCGTTAAAATGACCAAAGACCCGTCCCAAGCCCGAATCAAGATCCAACAAAACCCCATGGCCAAGCCTGTCCAAGCTCCCAAAGTGCCAGAAATCATCACTGAGTTGACCGAAAACAATTTTTTCTTTCGGGGAATGGATCCAGATGCACTGCAAAATTGGCTTGATCCAGCGGAACTGATCACCGAGAAACTCTATTCCAGTCGGCCGATCTATACAGCTTTTCGCCCGAACCACAATTTGGAATTTCTCTACGTGTTACTGGCGGGGGGGCCAGTGATTGTGCGGAGTACGCCCCTCGACCGCATCTTAGCGATTACCTACATGGGCAGTTGTTTTGGGATGCGCAATCTTCCCGTTGGGTTTGGGCAGGTGAGTCGGAGTTTTCCCAGTTTGGTGGAAGCCTACAAAACTACCGATGTGCTGAAAATTCCGGTAGCAACGGTACAACGGATCTATGACCAGAGTGCTGATTTTCGCGATCGCTATAACCTGAGTTTCGAGTTGCGAGAAAAATTCCAGTACCATCTGCTGAACTGTAGTACCTACCCGCCCCAGGCCGTCGCTTCCCTGCTGCGAGCTTTGATTTACCAAGAGCGATCGCTGGCCAATCAACCCCAGCGTGATGGCGTTTTTAGCTTTGATCTCCCCGTCGATATCATTGCCCATGCCTGCCAGTTAAATCACCGCACTGTGGAACAGGTGTTGAAGGGGATGACGAAGGTGGAACTGATTAAGACAGAAAAATCCGCTGAGGGACAAGGGGATCTGATCCATGTGTTGAATCCAGAAGGCCTCAAGGAAGTCTATAGTGCGACCCGCGATAAAGTGGCTTGGTGGCCATTGCGCTAGGCGAGGGCGTCAACCATTGGAGCGATCGCCTAATCACCATTGAAAATCATCTATTTAGCCACCTAA